>CAZGIV010000093.1:0-9235 GCA_964526175.1 uncultured Thermoplasmatales archaeon
ATATTATTTATATCTTCCTTTAACATACTCAAAAACAACAGGCAATAAAGAATGATAAAAAAAAAAAAAAAAAAGTTAGGAGCCATAATCAACGATTGTACTTATCTGCCAAGTTACGATAATATCTTTTTAACACCTTTAACACGTTCAACGTAATCCACTTACTGGGAGTTCCTTTCTTTTCGATGTTTACCTGGTACCGTCCATTAAACGAATTTTCCAGTAACCATCTCCCTTTGTTGCCCTGTTTTGAAACCACCACATCGACAGCTTCCTGCATCCGTGTATCATTATAACCTAGCTTTGTTAAAATCCCTAAAATTTCCAGCACATCTGTTTGATACATGAGCGGAAAACCGAATTTCAACCACCCTGGTTTTGGCACATGGTTCAGATTGTGACTGCTTTTAAACACATGATGCAACAGAACGTATTCTGCTCCTTTTTCAATCGTCTGATTCACTGCAGCAGATCGTTTGTTTTCAGGGATTTCCGCAAGTGCCTTTAACGCCTTTACGGCACCCATATGGCAGATATGTTTCCCCAAGCATCCTGCTTTGAGTCGATCATACGGCCAACCGTGTGGTACATCCTGTATACCATCATCGAACCGTTGATAGTCTGTTATCCACGTTACACCGTTCTGAAGCCGAGGGTCTTTCAAATAACCAAGTCGAATCAAACTCCAGACCATATTCCCGGTTAAACAGGGAATGACCTCACTATGGCGTCCTCCACCTTTTTTCGCGCTTGTGGAATGAGCAAAACCGCCACTTTCTAAATCCTGTGAGAAAGAAAAGATGAACTCAATTGCTTTTCGTATACGACTATCGTTCCCATCAGCGCCAAGCTCAGCAAGAATCATCAACTGCCAGACGGTCCCCTTATATTTCGCAGTGTAAAAACGCTCAGGTTCCTCCCAATATCCTCCTTCTTTCTGCTTTGTTAAAATAGCTGGTACGACACCTGTTTTCATGATGTTTTGCTTTACACTCTTTACTTCTAAACCAGTTGTTGATTTTTCTAACAGGTCGACTAAGGTAAAATATCGTACTGAAGGATTGTTTTTTTCCAAGAGCCATTCAGTTGGGTCAGCGGAAAGCAGAGACATCCACGATTCCATTGGCAAACACCTCGTTAAGGTTTTTTTTAGATTTTCATTTTCTTAAACGCATAGGTCCCAATAAAAATCATCACCAATGAAAACAGGGCAACGACGAGAAAATCAAACACCGGGCTTAGTTGAAAACTTCCTACCATCACAATCTGAAAACTCCCAATCAACACCGTTCTGATACCGTCAACTGCATAGGTCACCGGATTAACAAAAATAAAAGGAGCTAACCAAGGAGGCAAATTACTGATTGGGAACAGCGCCCCGGAAAGAAAGAACAAAGGAAAAATAAGGAAACTAATGATAAGCTGAAACCCTTCCGGGCTTTCCATCTGAGAGCCGATGATGAGACCGATGCTTACTAACCCAATTGTGGTCACGAGTAAAAACGCAAGGGAAATAAGAACAGAAAGGACAGTCAAATGAAGCGTCGGCATAATACCAACCACTGAAAAAACAAACCCGATGACAAACAGGATCAGCACCTGAAGCAATGTATCAGTAGACCCACCCAGAATTTTTCCTACAAATATAGAGGTTCGTCTCATCGGTGCGACCAACACCTCTTTCATGAAATCGATTTTCTTATCCCATACGATGTACACACCAAAGAACACCGAGGAAAACAACGCGGTTTGAATAAGAATCCCTGGGTAAATAAACGTTTGATAATTGATTCCACCAAAGGACACGGCTGACCCAAGACCACCTCCGATGATCAACAGCCAAAGCAACGGATTAATAATTGATGAGATAATCCTGGAACGCTCCCGCAGGAACACCTTGGTTTCTCGATACCACAATGCATAGATACCTTTTAATTCGCTCATTTTTTCGCACTCGCATTCATTGCTTTTTCAGCCCAACTACCCTCAGGGGTATCCTCTCGGATAGCTCTCCCCGTATAATGGAGAAACACATCATCAAGGGTAGGTGACCGGATCTCTACTGAATCGATCTTTCCGACGACGTTTAATATTTCTTGTAAATGGATATTTGCATTCTCTAAGGTTAAACATACTTCACCATCGCAGGGAGAAATCTCTTTTATATATGGTAATTTCTTTAATGCATCAAGGTCAAGTGTCTGTGCCTTCAGACGGATAATATCCCCGCCTATGTCTTTTTTCAATTGCTTAGGAGAACCGAGGACAACGATTTTTCCTTTATCAATAATCGCAAGCCGGTCACAGAGTTTATCTGCCTCATCCATGTAATGGGTTGTGATGATAATAGTCATGTTTTTTTCTTTTGCTAGTTTTTCGATGTAGTTCCAGATGTGTTCTCGTGACTGTGGGTCAAGTCCGAGTGTCGGCTCATCTAAAAACAGAACCTTCGGATGATGCATCAGTCCTCGTGCGAGCTCAAGTCTACGCCGCATCCCACCAGAGTATTTTTTCACTCGATCATCCTTTCGATCGATAAGGTCTACGAGGTGGAGTACTTCTTTGATCCGCTCCTCTCGCAATTCGTCAGGCATATCATAGAGCCACCCGTGTAACTTCAAATTCTCATACCCGGTGAGGATCTCATCAGAGCTTGGGTCCTGGAAAACAATACCAATGGATTTCCTGACCTTATCAGGTTGTTGTACAATGTCAAAACCATTGATGGTTGCTGTCCCAGACGTTGGTGGTTTTAGTGTGACCAGCATCAGAAGTGTCGTTGTTTTTCCTGCACCATTTGGTCCAAGTAATCCGAAGATTTCTCCTTCTTTTATTTGAAGGTTGAGATTATCAACCGCGGTCATCTTTTCGAATTTTTTTGTCAAGTTTGTTGTTTCTATGATATTCATGAATTGCACATCACTTAGTTGCTTCATTATTTTTTATCTGGTTGATGAATTCTGATACCTTGGCCGATGCGTACGACCTCACTGGCTCCCCATGGCCGCTGAGCATAACGGTGAAATCAAGATCCTTTAGTTTTTCAATGGAGCTATAAGCTTGCTTGATGTCCATAGCGACACTTTTCGATGGGCCTTTCACAGCTCCATTGCTGAATCCAAGTGTATCGCCAATGAACAACACTTTTTGTTTGGCATCGTATAAAGCGATACTTCCCTGGGTGTGACCTGGCATATGAATAACTCGGAGACCAGAAAGGGTGTCGCCTTCATCGATCAGGAGATCAACCTGAAAGGGTTTGACTCTCATAAATAATCCAAGCGTTTTAAACAAGATCCTCATTCCACTCCTTGGTGTCATCCGTACCTTTTTTCCTGCGATGACCTCAGCGTCCTGCGGATGAGCAGCAATTATCGCACCCGTGAGATTCCGCAGCTCAAGGGCATTCCCAGTATGATCGATATCACAATGTGTGAGGACTATTGTTTTCAGGTCCGATGGTGTTCTCTGGAGTTCATCAGTGATATATCGTAGTATTTTCTTTGTTTTATGTGGCATGCCGGTATCAATAAGCGTTAAATCTTTATCAACCACGATATAACAATTTGCAGTGATACCTTCGATCCAGTGGACTCCTGGAACAATCTCCATTGTACTCCCCCGGGTTAGTCTGAGATGGAAGAACTCCTATATAAATAATACAAATCTGTTCAACGCAATAATGACGGAGAATATTTTGTTCTACAGCCTATATTTCTTATTATTTCTACCGGTGCATAGTTATGGTATTTTTTTTTTATGGATATAGGTCGGATAAAGAAGGAAAAAAAATATGAATATATCAAGAGTAGGGAAATTTTTAATAACCGGTTGTTATTGTAAGATTCAACCGTATGGTGGAGGTAGTATTATGAACATACCAGTGAAAAATAATGTTTCTTGGATCGGTAAAATCGATTGGGATTTACGTAAATTCCATGGTAATGAGCTTTCCACGCATCGTGGCTCAACGTACAATTCTTATCTAATTAAAGAAGAAAAAATTGCTCTGATTGATACGGTGTGGGGTCCGTTTGCAAAAGAATTTGTCAAAAACCTCTCCACAGAAACCGACCTTAAAAAAATAGATTATGTGATTGCGAACCATGGAGAAAGCGATCATAGCGGCGCGCTCCCTGAACTGATGAGACAAATCCCTAAAACACCAGTGTACTGTACTGCGAATGCGGTGAAATCGTTGAAAGGCCACTATCATCAGGACTGGGATTTCAAGGTCGTGAAAACCGGCGACCGTCTAAGCCTTGGGAAAAAAGAACTCGTTTTTATCGAAGCACCGATGTTACATTGGCCTGACTCGATGTTTTGTTATCTTACCTCTGATAACATCCTCTTTAGTAATGATGCGTTCGGGCAGCATCTTGCCTCAGAGACGATGTTCAATGACCTAGTCGATCAATCAGAGCTGATGTATGAGGCGATGAAGTATTACGCAAATATTCTAACACCATTTAGCGCGCTTGTGGAAAAGAAAATAAAGGAAGTCCTAGCACTCAACCTTCCTGTTGATATAATCTGTCCGAGTCATGGGGTTATCTGGCGGAACAACCCAAAACATATCATCGAAACCTATCTCAAATGGGCAAGCAAATACAAAGAGAACCAGATCACCATTCTGTACGATACGATGTGGAGTGGAACGCGCGTCATGGCTGAGCAGATCGCAAAAGGTATAACGAGCATCGATAAATCAGTAACCGTTAAACTCTATAACATGGGGCATAGCGACAAAAACGATGCCATCACTGAGGTGTTCAAATCCAAAGGGGTCGTGTTCGGGTCTCCCACGATTAATAAGGGAATCCTTACCTCAGCGGCATCCATGCTTGAAGAACTGCGTGGGTTAGGGTTCAAGGATAAGAAAGCAGCAGCGTTTGGTTGCTACGGCTGGAGTGGTGAATCAGTACAAATCATCAACGAGCGTCTGACTGTAGCAGGGTTTAGCGTGGTCGACGAAGGACTTAAGATACTCTGGAATCCTGATGATACGAGCAGGAAAGCCTGTTTTGAGTACGGACGGACCCTAGCAAAGAAACTCGCATAGAAAACCATGTCAACCTTCTATTTGATAATGAAGGGAAAGGGGTTGAATAGAAAAATTACTCTTTTTTATCAAACATCGTCACAGTAGTGAAGAAAGCACTTATCCAACATACGTAACTACATATGCAGGTGCTTAAAACAAGTAAAACCATTTTACATACAAAAATTATATTGGTTATATGAAGTTGTATGAGACAATATTTATATACTTACCTAACTTTATTTTAGGAGTGGAGGTATAATTTATGAAAAATAACATAATAGAACGTTATGTTGTAATTGGTCTGATCACTCTTATCCTTTTATCAACAGTTCTCCCGTTTTCTGGAAGTAAAATTACCCAACAAAAAGAGACAAAGCCGCTGTCGAGAACGATTACCTTCGTCGAGAAATCAACCGGTCTTCAACCTCCAACCATGGATGGAGGCAACACAGAACTGGAACTTGCGGATATGAACAATGACGGGAATCTGGATCTGATCAGTGTCGGTGACCATGGCAATCCCTATGTCAATACCGATGAGCATGGAATCATGGTGTGGTTGAACGACGGTCAGGGAACCTGGTCAGTTCATCAGGTTGGGGATTTCGGGTATGGTGGGATTGAAGCAGGGGACCTCAACTTAGATGGGAATCTTGATGTTGTCTGGGGTATACATCATGATTACAGTGGGGTCCAAGGATTTGGTGATACGTTACTTGGCGCCGCGTTAGGAGATGGGACTGGTACGAATTGGATTCCATGGGCAACAGGACTTGGTACCGGTGGTGAAGACTGGGGGATGTTTGAATGTGGTCTTGCTGATTTTGATTGTAATGGCCTTCTTGATCTCGTGTCTCAATCGTTTGGCTGCTGTAATGGATATCATGTGTACGTCAATCACGGGGATGGAACATGGACGCATGTCTGGTCTTTATCAGGAGGAAATAACAATAATAACTTAGAGACTGCCGATTTCAACGCAGATGGGTTCCCTGATTTTGCAGGGAACCGAGAGGGGACCCATGTCTTTTTTGGTGATGGAACTTTTAATTTTACGATGATGCAAAATGGTCTTCCCGCAGGACTATGGAATGGTCTTGACTGTGGGGATATGAACAATGACGGATGGGATGATCTTGTATATGGGAGCGGCTCAACCGGGGTCACCTGTTGCGTCTATGACGGAGAAGCTAGCAGCTGGGTTTCTTCTTCCAATGGTTTGCCTACATCTGGTGCGTACTCCCCGCAATTTGGTGATGTTGACGGTGATGGCAATCTTGATATCATAGGCTATGTTGGTCTAACCGGATATGGGTATCTGTACCTTGGAGATGGAGCTGGCAACTGGGTACTCGATGGGACGTTTACTATGCCATCGCCAGGTGATATCTCAGCTATGGTCGTGGATGGTGATTTCGACCATGATGGTCGTGAGGATGTCGCAATTGTGGCAGACCAAGGCAGTTGGCCAAGTGATCATAATGTGCTCAAAGCGTTCTCGCCTTGGCTTGAGCCAGGTTCGCTTTCTGCGCTGGTGCAGTCACCAAACGGTGGTGAAACAATGAGAAGCGGATCTATCCGTAATATTCGCTGGCTTTCAGCGGTTCCCACTTCTCAGGGTTTATCTACAGTTGACATTTTCCTTTCCCGTCATGGCGTTGCTGGCCCATGGGAGCCTATCGCAACTGATATTCCAAACAATGGATGCTATCAATGGCTCATCGGTGCAAGTGGATCTGACAATTGTCGAATCAAGGTTGTGGTGACCACATCACAATCAAATGCTTATGCGATTTCCGCATCCGATTTCACGGTACTAGGGTTCGATGTAAATGCCCATGGTCCGTACTATGGGTCACCTGGTCAAGAGATCCAATTTACGGGGACAGCGGACAACGGGAATCCACCGTATGACTATCTCTGGGATTTCGGTGATGGGAATACCTCTCTTATCCAAAATCCAACACATAGCTACACTCAGGAGGGAAACCATACTGTTGTGTTATCAGTAACTGATTCAGATGACCTCACTAGTACCGATACGACCTGGGCGTTGATTACTGGAACGAATGCCCCACCAACTATCCCTGAAATAAATGGCTCAGCTCAAGGAAAACCTGGCGTTGAATATAATTATACTGTTGTGTCGACTGACCTTAATGAAGATGACGTGTACTATTATGTTGACTGGGGTGATGGAACGAACAATGGATGGGTCGGACCGTATCACTCAGGTGAAGAAATAACCATGTCACATACGTGGTCTAAAAAAGGAACATACATTGTTCAATGTAAAGCAAAAGATGTGCCTGGCGCAGAAAGTGACTGGGCAACATTACAAGTCAAAATGCCGACGAGTCTATCATTTAATCTTTTAATGAAATTCTTCGAACAACATCCGTACGCATTTCCATTTGTACGATTCCTTTTCAGGTTCTTGTAACCTCTTAACTCTTTTTCATTTTTTTTTTTAAAAAAAAGTAACACAGAAGAAGGGTATATATTTATATATATTTAAATTGGTGAAAAACCTACCGCTTTAACGTCACACCACGTTGATTCTGATACGTCCCAGACCGCTCATGATACAATGCCTTTGGGACATTTTCAAGATGTTCAAAAACAATCTGACAAAACCGATCACCAATTTGGATTTCAACCTCCGTATCACTTGCATTAAAACATCCAAAGGTCAACGTCCCATGAAACCCCGCATCAACCTTCCCGAAACTCGCGAGTATACCTTTACGTGCATAGCTTGAGCGGATCCATAACTGAGACGTTATCTGCGGCCCCATCTTCACAAACTCTTTTGTGCTTATCGCAAACCAAGTAAGTGGTGGAATCACCGCGACACCCTCCTTGATATGCTGCTCGGTTTTCCTAATAAAAATCTCTTCAATAGAAAGATCATATCCATTCGGAGTAAGATTCTTTTGAACAAACGGCTCAATACCAAGATCATTACGTTGAAGCGCCTGCTCTATATCGCTATCAGAAAGAACAGCCATAAGACATCACGATTTATTTAGGAGAGATTACAATTTTATTAATAATAACATCCTGAAGAGGTTTATCGTTCCTATCAGCCTTCGCTGTCGAGATCGCATCCACCACATCCATCCCTTCAATAACCTTGCCAAACACAGGATGCGCACTCGTAGACGGTTTCTTATCAAAATCAAGATAACAGTTATCAACAACATTGATAAACCATTGGCTTCCACCGGTGTTCGGTCCACTATTTGCCATCGCAATCGTCCCTCGTACGTTGCTGAGGTCTTTATGAAACTCATCATTAATACGATACCCAGGACCACCCGTGCCATTTCCCTTCGGACATCCACCCTGAACCATGAACTGGGGGATTACCCGATGGAAAATCAATCCGTTATAGAACCCTTTATTCACCAACGTAATGAAATTCCCAGTCGTAACCGGTGCTTTATCCTCGAAGAGTTCAACAGTAAATTTGCCTTTACTTGTCTCAAATACCGCTTTTCTGTTCACCATTTCCCTTTCACTCCTGTTTATGAACTGATAATTATGATATTATTAATGATAATATCTGTAGTTGGTTTCCCGGTTCCATCACCACTATCCGTGTGAGGTTGCGCCGCGATCGCTCTCACGACATCAATTCCTTCAATAGTTACCCCGAAAGCAGCATAATTGCCATCAAGAAAAGACTGAGCACCATCACAAATGAAAAATTCTGCAGCGCCTCCGACTTTTGCTCCGGTGCTTGCCATGGATATCGCTCCGTCAACATGTTTCACATCACTTGTCTCAAATGGGATGTTCCCATACGGACTGGCTTTCCGTGTCCCATTTGGGTAGTACCCTCCACCTTGTATCATAAAATTTTGACCAATTCGATGAAAAATCAACCCATTGTAAAATCCATCGTTTACTAGTTTTACAAAATTATCGACCGTTTCCGGCATCTTATCTTTAAATAATTCTACCTTAAACGTTCCAAAGCTCGTATCAAATAATGCAACGGGATTACCTGCAGGAGTTTCATTATTTGTTGAATTTGACGATGAATTCAGATATATCACGACAGCGACGACAGCAATCGCAATAACAATCAAAACAAGAGCAACATACATCCATTTCCGTGATGTTTTTTGTAGTCTTTGAGGTGGATTATCTACCCGCTTCCGTGGCTTATCTATTGGACTCATA
>CAZGIV010000094.1:0-9232 GCA_964526175.1 uncultured Thermoplasmatales archaeon
TAACATCCGATTAAGTCTTGAAGCTCTGAGACAATGACATAGATGTCAAATGATGCAAGTCCTCGTTCCATAATTAACAGAACATTATCTATTTCAATGTTAAAAAAGAATAGGATTGATTTTCGAGGGAATCTTAGAGCTATCGAAAAACCATTTCACCAGTGTCTAGCTAGTTTTATACTTAAAATATATCTCCCTTGGTTATTTGATTCTTTTTAAAAATGTTGATGAGACGGATCTCTCTCCTATCTCATGAATTTCTACCGAGATGATCGGAGGCGACAATGCTGTTCGGATGTTTTCTTCAATGTATCTTGTTATATTTTAAAACCTATTAGTAATATGTGATTTTACTTATAGAAATTAGAAAAAAAGTGGCCTTAGTATCTTCGTTTGACCGGTGGTTTTTGGGCAATTTTTTTAACGGTTTCTAGGAGTATGTTGATATCAAATGGTTTAGTGACATAATCAGCGATATATGGGTAGATTTCATTGAATTCTTCTCCTTGTATACGTTTTGCGGTAAGTACGATGATAGTATTTTTGTCAGTGAATCCATCGATAGTCATTTTTTTAATGGTTTCGGCACCATCCATGATTGGCATCATAAGATCTAGGATGATGATTCCTTGAAAACCTTTTTCGAGTTCAAGGAGGCAGTTTCTTCCGTTTTCCGCAGTTGTGACTTGAAATCCTTCTCTTTCAAAGAGCTCCTGAAGACTAAAGACAATATCTGGATCGTCATCGACCACCATTATATTTTTTTGATAGTATCGTTCCTCGTTCATATGATTATATCTTCATTATTTTACTATATAAATTTTTTTCGTAAAAATGTCAAAACAGATAAAATACAAAAGGTATGAAAGGATTGGTAGAGGTACCTCCGAAAAAGGAGAAATGGGATGCTTTGGGAGGAAGAGGTACCTCATGAAATTAGGAAGGACTTTTTTCTTTCTGTGTATTCGGAAGGATGGGATGTGGGAAGAGACGAGGAGAAAAGGTGCTACTTGCTTTGTTGTTTGAAGGTGGATTGCTCCCCCGGGCGGATACTTGGATGGGTAAATATTGTTGCGGTTTTTTTAGAGGAGATTTCATCTTTTTTTATCCCTTCACCACTTTGCCATGCATTTCTGCCTGGCAATAGAGGCATCATTTATGTAATATATAAATTTTTCTATCTTTGCATGGCGTTACTGACTGGCAATAACGAAATGCATAAATAGGTACGAACCGATAAACCAAGGTGGAGAGTTATCAAGAGGAACTAGCACAGATAAAAACCATTCTAAAAAATAACCCTAAAGGCATGACCGTTACCGATATTGCCCGAGAGATACGTATCAACAGAAATTCTGTAGCAAAATACCTCGACATTCTCCTTATCTCCGGTCATGCAGAAATGGTCACGTTTGGACCAGCAAAAGTATTTTTTCCCTCCTCAAGAATACCCCTGTCCGCATTACTAAATTTCACCAACGAGTGTATCGTGTTACTTGATCGAGAACTAAGATTTTTACAAGTAAGTGAAAATTTTTTAAAATTCTTTAACATCCAACGCTCCGACGTCATCGGACGAACCATCGATGCATTCTCTGTTTCTCTGTTTCAAATCCCTGACCTCGCACAAAACACAAGGCGAGCACTTGAAGGGACAGAAATCACAATAGAGAAACAGTATAGAATAACCGACCACATAGTATACCTTAAAATCAAACACATTCCAACGACATTTGATGATGGTGAACCTGGCGTAACCCTTATTATCGAAGATGTCACGAATTGGAAACAAACCGAAGAAAAAATGAAACAAGCAATCAAAGAATGGGAGATAACATTCAATTCAATTTCCGATATGGTGTGTATCCAGGATAATGAATTTTCTATTCTTCACGCAAATCGCCCATTTGCTGACTTTCTTCATATGAAACCAGATGAGTGTATCGGGAAAAAATGCCATCAGCTCTTACACGGTACGAATAATTCGCATACCTCCTGTCCATGTATAGAGATGCAAAAAACAAAAAAACCAACTACGATTAAGTTCTATGAGCCACACCTCGATAAATATCTTGAGATATCAGCATCACCGATTTTCTCAGAAAATGGAGAGATTACTGGTTCTGTGCATATTATAAAAGATATCACCATGCAACAAAAATAATGGTGAATAAGAAAGAAGATGATATTTTTTCTATATAGACGAAAACAAAATCAATCAAGGATTTTTATACTATCCATATGATATCTTTTTATATCATTTCTATATATATAATCTACATAGTAGTATTTCCAGACGGAGAAAGATAGTAATGAAAAACATAAAAATCATTCTCATTATTGGTATCATGGTTATTGCTAGTGTAATGCCAATAATCAAGGCAGATGGTCTCGTACAACAGGAAAATGAACAAAATAATCTATTATGTTATGAATATCCTAATGAGAACGAACTCCTCATTACGTTTCATTTATCAGAACTACTTGAAAAACAAATTTCAACCGACAAAGGAAATTTCATCAAATTAGAGATATTTGACTCAGGATTTATCGGAGCAATCGGTAGCCCACAAATGCCAGCAGTGACAAAAATATGCGCTGTTCCCACACATCAATTTTCTATGGAGATACTAAATACACATGTCATGGAAACACGCCATATTGAAAGAATCTATCCTGTGCAAAACCCACAATCCGATGACGATACCAATGCAGAACCAGATTTTGTCTACAATGATTCAGCATATCAAAAAGATGTGACTTTCCCTGAACGCAATATTGAAATTGTAAACACTGGTAAAATCAGAGATATCCCTTTCATTAAAATTAGATTTTCCCCTGTTCAATATAATCCATTTCAAAAGATTGTAACCATCTATGACACGATAGTAATCAAACTGATATTTTCTCAAGATCAGCCTTTGTTTGTTGAACCGAACTACACACAACAAGAGTTTTATCCTTTTTATGAAAGCGTTTTTAGTAACTGGCCGGGATTCATCGCGAATACCGCATTTCAGCCACAAGTTGGTTATAAAGACACTGGTTGTGATTATCTCATAATCACTCATCAAAACTTTTATAGTCAAGCACAAGAACTCGCGGAGTGGAAGCAGTTCACTGGTCTACAGGTAAAAACAGTCAATGTCTCAGATATTGGCACAACCTATACGCAAATACGTCAGTATATAATAAACGCATATACCACCTGGAATCCTCGTCCTTCCTATGTCCTTCTCTTCGGTGATGCAGAATTTATCCCAACTACATACATGAACGGTGTCGCAACCGACCTGTGGTATGCCGCTGTTGACGGTTCAGATTATTACCCAGATTTATTCATTGGGAGAATACCCGCAGATACGATTGATCAAGCAGCCGTAATGGTCCAGAAGATATTAACCTACGAACAAACCCCTCCCATTTTACCTAGTTTTTACAACAATTTTACTGTTGCAGCTTATTTCCAAGATGATGATACAAATGGTTATGAAGATAGGCGGTTTGTCCTTACTTCTGAAGAAGTCAGAGATTACCTCCTTTCACTTGGGTACAACGGTGAAAGAATTTATTGTACTGATTCGTATGTGAACCCAACACATTATAACAATGGATATTATGCAAATGGTGAGCCGTTACCCTCTGAACTGCTACGCCCCACTTTCGCTTGGGATGGAAATGCTGATGACATTATCAATGCAATACAACAAGGTACTTTTCTCTTAAATCACCGGGATCATGGGATGGAATCCGGATGGGGTGATCCTTATTTTACAACTACTGACATCCACAGTCTCTCAAATGGGGAACTCCTTCCGGTTGTGTTTAGTATCAACTGTTTAACAGGGAAATTTGATACAGGCGAATGTTTCTGTGAAGAATTCCTTAGAAAAAGTAATGGTGGTGCTGTGGCTGTTTTTGGTGCGACCGAGGTTAGCTACAGTGGGTATAATGATTACTTATGCAGAGGATTTTATGATGCTATTTGGCCTGAATTTGACACTGGGATTGGAAATAATGTTACATTATATCATCTTGGCGAAATACTCAACTATGGAAAGGCATTCATGGCTGATACTTGGGGCGACCCATGGGGTTATGAGGAATATACCTTCGAGCTGTTCCACTGCTTTGGCGACCCGTCATTAGATATGTATACTGCTCTTCCAGGAACTCTTCAAGTGAACTATGCTTTTCCCACAAATATAATTGAAGTGACCGTGAAAGGAAACGAGGTCCCAATACAAGGAGCACGTGTCTGTATCAGTCAAGAAAGTGGATATTACCAAACAGGGATGACTGATGCAAATGGGATTGTTCAGTTTAATAAAACCGGGGCATCCATAGACGAAGCGGTATCACTTGTCGTAACAGCACATAATTATCTGTATTGTACTGAAAGTTTCATGTTAAATCAAAAACCACAAAAACCGAACACACCAACAGGATCTACTGAGGGGAAACCCAATGTTGATTATATATATAAAACTTCAACTATTGATGCTGATGGTGATGAGGTCTACTATAACTTCTCATGGGGTGACAGTACATATAGTGGTTGGATAGGACCATTTAATTCTGGTACTGAAGCGTTTGCACGACATACATGGGGCGAAAAAGGAACATACAATATTACCGTGAAAGCCAAAGATACAAAAGGTGAAGAAAGCGAATGGTCTGAACCACTTTCAATTACCATGCCACTGGAAATCTTTGCTTCCCATCCAATTCTCCAATGGATTTATCAGATGATCATCAATCGTTTTCCCTTCTTAGGATTTCTCCTTGGAATGATGGTAGAGAATATCTCATAAGTAAAAAAACAAGTAATTACCGATTCGCGTGTTATGAGATAGGAAGAATTGTCAAAAGTCTTAAGGTCACTAATACAAACAGCGTGAGAACTGCATTAATCTTCAAATCAAAGACTCTTACCCATTCAAGTAACGCAATGATCACATATGATAAAATGAGTAATAATACCAACTGTAGAACGATCATGCCGATGAAATAGAAACCATCAGGGTACGATTGGTTCAACACAAGATCCCATATCGTAGCAAAATATGCGAGCAAACCAATAGTAATTTGGGCTTTCGTAATGTCTCTCATCGATGTTGTCAGTACATATTTCTTTATAAAGATTGTTCATGATGGTTTGACTTCTCTGAGAAACGAACTATTCCAGACTGATTTGTATTGCTATTTTAACCGCATCCACCATGGTTCCCAACGGCATCCCTTGAGGGTCTTGTGAATCTAATAACGGAATATGAATGAAACCGATTGATATGGTATCGTTCTGTTCATTGATACACCCTAATAAGCCATAAAACAGTGCGTTACAGATATACATTCCCGCAAAAAAACTCTGTCGCACAGGAATGTTTGCTTCCCGTATTTTTCTGACGATAGTATTTGTATGAAGAGACGTGACACGAAAAAAAGGACCCTTTTTATCGATCCGCTGAGGGAAGGACCATGTCCCATCATCTTTTTGGAATCGCTTGAGATTGACTCCGATTTTTTCCACCTTAATAGTTTTGGAACGAGCGGCAAGCCCAAGGCTAATAACTAAATCTGGATGATAGAACTCTATCGCCTCTATTGCTTTTTCCACAGAATTGTTAAAATCAACCGGTAACACTATTCCGATGATTTCTGTATCGTTAAGAGAAGATCCATTAAGCATCTCAGCAATAGATTGCGATGGGTTTGTTGCGTATGTCCCAAACGGCTCAAACCCTGTGACAAGAACAACTTTTGCACCAGATACACTTGTCATCCAAAGAGAAAGGAATAGAATGAAAAATCCAATGACACACAATCCCTGTTGAAGTCTCATCAAATTTTTATATGTTATTTCCCTATAAAACTATTCCTCTCACATTAACCTTTATATGACGTTGAAAGTGAAAGAATATAGATATCCATCTCATCAGATGCTACTTTACCTGATGTCGTATAGACATACACATCAAGGATATGCCGTCCGTTTATGGGAGAAAACCATCCCTGGATTGTCCACTCATAAGGCGGATCGGTGTCCCAAAACATAAAATAGTCATCAATACAGAAGACGACGTATTGGATTGGTTCTTGGGAATAAACCTCAGCACGTGCGATTGTTTTTCCCCCAAGAATTATTGTTAGTCCTCGTAAACCAGCAAACCATTCTTTTGCAAAGGCACTTTCGAAAAGCATATGCTTAAAGAAATACGTATATCCTTCGTACGGTCGTCGTAAAAGAACTTGCACATCGATTGGTTTTTGTGCTATCTCAGCGGTAATTGCACACATAAGTTTTGTTACCTTTACATAATAGGACCAATTAAGTTTATCCGCTGTATCATTTGGTGAATGACCCCAGGGGTAGCCATCTTGATGTGCAATCCAGACACCATCAAAACCGTAATCGACAAACGCCTGGCTATCATCACCGCGATAAGCCGGAAGTGTAACAATCTTCATGTCAATGATATCGCTATATTTCTCACTAATTAAGCTTGCATAATCAGCAATCCAGCCTGAACGTTCTGGTGGAAAAAACCGTAGGACACGTCCTCCTTCTGTTGTACTTGCATATCCAATCATGTCCATGTTGAGCACCGCAACGATGTTATCACCACGGTAAGATGCATCCCGTGCATAACTAAAACTCCCGTACGTTCCGACTTCTTCTCCAGAAAATGTGATAAAACGAATCGTATGGTTAAGATGGTAATTACTGAGAACAGATGCAATTGCAAGTACGGCCGCTGTCCCAGATCCGTCATCATCGGCGCCAGGGGCGACAGCAACAGTGTCATAATGACCACACAATATGTATTCAGCTGTGCTATTCGAATCCGTTCCATAGAGGGTTGCCACAACATTCTTGCTATGAAACCCGCCATAGCGCCACTCATGAAACTCGACATCAAGTCCCATTTGCTGAAACGCGTCGTAAATATATTCTGCAGCTAAGTTACAACTGATCGAACCTGTATATCGAGGTCCAAATTTCATTAATTCAGAATGATAGTGAAATAATAATGACTCATTGATTTGGTTGACCATCTCGATAATGGTTCCTTCATCGGTAGAGAAAGGAACGACTGCGGATTGTAAATCCTGTGCTGGGGTAAAACCAACTGACGAAGCAAGAAGTAGAGGAACAATGAGCAGAACAAAGATTGTTTTTTTCATAAGTTTCTTCCTTATTGAGATCATGCCCCTCTTAATATATAAATTTTACTTTATAAAATATAAAAAAAAGAATTAGGAGGGATATCCTCCAATCAACAGACTTGGATCTCCAAGGAGCACCCATTCCTGAACAATCTTACAGTCTACCAGATCATCCATGGGGGGATGTTCATTCATATATAAGACAAGGTCCGTCCCGTGTGTCTCCCCGAGGTTCTCCTTTCCATCGTGATATGCTTTAAAGAAGAGCCACTCCAGATGTCGTCCCCTTTCTGTTAAAGTATTTTCTCCAGGCTCCCCATATCCAAGGCCGCTATTTGCGATGACGGCGATGGCCCCTCCTTTGGTCTGACTCGCCATGGACCAAGCCCAGCACCGTGGAATCCATTGATAGTACCAGAACTGTCCAAATGGTCGAGTCGAGTTGAAGAAGTATAATCCGTCCTCTAATACGCCTTTGATGATGTTGACAAGACTGGTGTTGAACTGTGCGTTATGGCACCCGCCGACAATCACGATCGGTTGTTGGTCCTTATTTGAGAGTTTCCTCATTTCAAATGCATTTGGACCGTCGACGAACGTATCGTTCTTCGGTGGATGATTCGACCAGACCAAGGGATTTCCATGGCCTGAGAAGTGGACAAACCCACAGCCTTTACTAATTTCTTCAAACACCGGGTCTGGGCCTGTAAACTTTCCGTTTGATGTCCATATAAATGAAGCGATGAATCCAAGGTCCTGCAGTTGGCCGAATGATGCATTCGTCGCCATCTCACCCTCATAGTACGGATCATTCGCATCAGGGTAGGTGTCACCTGCGATACCAACGAACCTCTTGAACCATTCAGAACCATACGTGGTTGTCTCATAGGTAATGATTTTTTTCACCATGGTTTTAACCTGAGTAACACTTGTACAAGGGAGACGACCGACATAGACTTCCGGGTACATGTCTAGGATGTCTTTCTGGGTGTGAGTCCATTCTGCAAAGATACTGTTGTTATTTGAATCCCAGCTAGAGAAGTTCCCATTACTGTCATATAAATCAGCGAAATACAAATCAGTAAGATATGAGCCTTCTCCGTCATCATTTAAAAGAGAGTAACGGACTGGTATCCACCATTTTTCTTGCATGATTCCACCGTTTCTCCCCCCTACTAATAGCACATATTTGGTTCCCCATTGGTCAAATGCGTTTTTGATGAAGTATTTCATTTCTTCTGCGCTATCTCTTCCTTCAGCAGGGAAGTAGACGCCATTGTACATATCATCACGTATGACGAGTTTCGTGGTAACTCCTTTATTGATTTTATGAGTGACAAGCGGTTGTAAGGCATTTGAGAACGCTTTTGGGGCGATGATCACAAGCTCGTATTGTTCAGAGGTTGATGTTGAGGGTGAACCTGGAAGTGAATAGGTGATGGTGATTTTTGCGTTCTGTGCGCATCGGAGGATGTTATCTGATGAAAGGTACTGAATTGGATACAGATGAATAGCTAAAAACGTAGCTAGGTTATCGCCATCTCTTCCTGCCGCGATATTATAACTATACATTTGTTCAGGGTTTATTATCAAAGAGGAAGATTGAAGAGATGCCAAAGTTGATTTCTCTGCGTCATCTGCGAGTGCTTGCGGAGCAAGTTTTAACGGTTTTGATATAGTTTTTTCATACATATCTGAAAAACTTATCGCGACATTTGTTATTTTGGTTAAAAATGGGAATGTATATACGCGAGTGACGACCGGTACTACGTAATTTTCTGGTATCGTTAGATATGAGGTGGCTTCAGAAAGACCGATATTCGTAGCATCCTGTTCTTCGACAAGCTGAACAGAAGAAAACGATACGATATCTGTTTTTTCTACCATGTTCTGGTTCGTGAATGAAGAGGCGACAGCTCCATATCCGCTTATAATTATAACCGCAGTGATTATTCCTATTAGACTTTTCTTCATACAATATCCCCTATTTTTAATAAAAATATAGACTTTGTATAATATTTAAACCTTTGCGAGCAAAACAAAAGAAAAAGAAAAAAAAAGA
>CAZGIV010000095.1:0-9129 GCA_964526175.1 uncultured Thermoplasmatales archaeon
ATGTTCTGCTGAAGCCAGTAATGAAAAAGATTATAGCAACAACGACTTCGCTCATTCCTACTTTATAGTAAAACTTGGTTTTATATGGGTCTTTAAAGAATTGCCCTGGTAATTAAGGAAGTAATTCTAAAATGAGAAGGAAATGGTTGGCAATAGGAATCAGCACTGTTTCAGTTATATTCCTTATTCTTACTTCGTTATCGAATGTGGTGGGGTATCAAACAGTCCAGACCTCACAACAGAACCTCATCAAAGAGAGAATCAATCAAAAGGAATTATTGTTCCAAACCATCTGTGATATCGCGAATAATAAGGAGATACAACGGATCATCCTGAAATCCCAGATGAGCAGAGGGATATTTCCACCATCAGAAATGCCTGTTATAACGAAGAATCAGCTCAGACAGATGTATTTCCTTGGGTTGATACTATCGAAGGTTATCAGTAAATCAAGGATTCAGTCAGTGATTGGGAAGTATCAATTCAATAATCAGGAGATGCAGAAGGAGATATCTGCTGTTATTGAAAAGAATACGATACTCAATGCAGAAATTACTCAATTGAAGGATTCTGAGTGTGATTGTGAAAACGAGAATACAATAGAGTGGAGTTTTCCTATTCTCTGTATACTTTTATATCCCTTCCTTATTGTTTCTGCTATTCTTCTATTGCTATTACATTATTATCCATTTTATGAGTTTATGGAAGCCCTTGCGAAAGAATTAAACTGTTTTTGGGCTCAACCAGGATAATGAGGGAGTATCAATGAAAAAGAAATGCTTAGCGGTTGGACTCATTCTTTTGTTTGTTGTGATTTTATTTTCACCAATAATCAACGCTTATCATAGTACGATAATCCCTAATATCTCTGAAAAAGATAATACGAAAGCAATTTCATGTCTTAGTAACCCCTGTTTTAAAAGAGGACCCGGAACAATAATTACAGACATGTCAGTAATCCTAAGTGCAAGTTTAACCATCTGTGATTACGATAATGACAATGACACTGATTTTATCGCTGGCACAGCGAGTAATATCTTTCTTTTAAAAAAAATCAATCAAACATATTACGAACCTTACTTCATCTACAAACTTCCTAGCAGTCCGGAAGGGTTCTCGGACGATCTTTTCCGCGGAGGATTGACCTCAGCAGATTACAACAACGATGGAAAAGAAGATTTCATCACTGGTGGAGTCCAGGGTGTGATTAGACTTTTTATCAATAATTGTTCTAATCAATCTATTACTTTTAATATGAAGGAAATCAAAGACTTTCCACAGACCGCTTGGGGATTGACTTCTGCGGATTTTAACAAAGATGGAAACATTGATTTTGCAACATCTTGGGCAGATAGTCCATTTACTCAAGCAACAATTTCTATCTTCTATAATAATGGAAACGGCGAGTTTACCCAGCATGATGTGTTTACCTTTATTGATACTTATATCAAAGATTTGAATTCAGGTGACTATGACAACGACGGTGATATTGACATCCTATTCTCCCATGATCTCATAAAAGTTCATAGAGGAGTTCCTTTGAATGTGATTGGGGAAGTGAGCATGTTATTCAACGATGGGAACAACAATTTCGGGAATGAAACGCTTGTCACAAAGCGAGGGTCTGGTTTCATTTTTGGTGGTCCTATAATTCTTAGTTTCCTGATGCCATTCAGAAACCTGATAGGGATAGATCGGATTTGCCAGAAAGTCACCTCCGCTGATTACGATAACGACGGAGACATCGAGCTGCTCGTTGGGGACAACAGCGGCAAAGTGGAATTCTACGAAAATGATGGGACCGGAAAATTCTCTACCTGCGGGGTGATTTACGATTTTGGGAGTTGCAGTTGGGGTCTTGCATCCGCTGATTTCGATGCAGATGGGGATATTGATTTCATAGTTGCCGCATCACAAAGACCAGATTTCATAGGACATATTTATCTGGAATATAATCAAATTATCTAATAAAGCAATAATCAACCAAAGAAAATATGAAATAATCAGGATGTAAATCAGATGAAAAAATATCCTTTCACAGGAAAAGGTTTGGCGGTTGGAATTATTCTCTTGTTCGTGGGAACCTGCATCATTCCAGTAACAGCGCAAACAACTGGGAAACCTCTATCAACATCAAGAGGAAACTGGTTGTATGTAGGTGGGAGTGGACCAGGGAACTATACTAAAATTCAGGATGCGATAAATGATTCTTCTGATGGTGACACAATTTATATTTACGACGACTCTGCGCCTTATCATGAGATAATTAGTATCAATCAATCCATCACACTTCTCGGTGAGAATCAGCAGACGACGATTGTCGATGGTACTGATCTTATAAACAGCATTATCACGATTAACGCGCCGTACGTCACGCTGCACGATCTAACCTTAGAGCATGCGGAACGAGAGGGGATCATGATTCATAGAAGTTATGCAACGATCTCTCAGATAACAATCCAGGATTCCAGCAGTTACAGTTGGATAGGTGCAATAACGGTGTATCCTCCTGAACAGCAAACTTTGATCTCCATTGATAAAATCCTCATTCAAAATAACACTATCATTAGAACATGGACTGGGATTGAACTATCAAATTGTAATCAGGCCATGATTACTGGAAATGTGCTTTTAGATAATGTCAATGGTATCGAAGTCATCGGCTCATTTCATAATGAAATCTCTGCTAACTTCATTTCGGGAAGCAAGGTTGGTATCGTCGATTATTTGAGCGGAAAAAATATCTATCGTAGAAACACCATGTTGAATAATACTTGTGGTATGGAGTGTGTCTGTTCGACTAGAGATATCATTGAGCAGAATAACTTCTTAAATAACACGCGACATGCATTTTTTGTGAAAGCTCTTTATCTAGTATTCGCTGTAATAAGGAATACGTTGTATGATCACAATTTTTATTTTTTGTTGAATTATCGAATTATACGTCCCACCATTTGGAAGCAGAACTATTGGAATGAATCACGGATACTTCCTTACGTCATCGTTGGGGAGGCTGTGAAAGATCCATATGACCCAACCAGTATCACTAAGCGATTTAATTTCGATATGAATCCAGCACAAGAACTCTATGACATTAATGTAATGCGATAAAGAATATAGTATTGCAGATCTGTGGTATTGTGAACGATTAGCTTATGAATTCTTTTAATTAAATAGTCTTCAATGGATGGATATGTCATTGTCTACACTCTTTATACTTGTAGGCTCATGAACAGGACCTTACCATTCACAAATGAACGCTAGTCATATGCTTTGGTGATCCAGGAGGTGATCCAATGAAATCATTTGATGAATCATCTCCTTTAATCCATCTTAGGCTGTCAATATTACCGATCCCCCTAATGCTGAGACCCGCGAAACAGCAGAATATTTTAGAAACCAACAGGTTTTTTGTTTTCAAAAGGTTAGCTTCCTTTCATCTGTTGCATCAACCACATTACCACACATCAAATCAACAGACAACGAAGGTGCTGAGTTTTGCTGAGTTTTGTTTTAACCCACGTAACTATTCCATTATTCACTGTGTCCAGTTTTTGTCCAATCCTATTGCCACCGCAATGGCCGCCCATGGTACCATGGTACGACCCCGACTCCTGTCAATGGTTGTGGGAGCTGGACACCATGCTGCACCCCATGGGATACTTACTACACTGAGCGTAAGGATACATTGCCATCGTACATTGAACAATACATGCCTATGCAACCATTAATCTGTCTTACCATCCAATGAAACACCACTCAATCCAGCGATAAACCGATCAATAAAGGAGGAAAAAAGAAAACAAACCGCAGGTTTGCCTCCTTAAAGACAAGCAAGAGCAGTCAATAATATCTTCTCTCACTCTAATGATGAGTTAACTTTCAATTAATTTTTTTTTTACTTTAAAGTTAACTTTTAGTTAATCAGGTTTGAAAACTTTTCCACCATAAAAATCACAGTGTTTCTTCTATCAAATTATAACTCTCACGATTAACTAGCAAGGGGAAACACTCATTGAAAACTTTGTGGAAAATCGTTTTAGGATAGGAAGGGCTGACAATTGACATCGACATCATCACCCAAGAGCTTTTCATCTCACGCAACCCAAAATACGATGCGAATATTTTTTCCAGAGAAGTAAGGGTTTCCTCTTTGAAAATGAGAGTTGAATCTTGCGTGGTGACTGAGAAAAAAGCGTATTCTTCCATGTCCTTATTGTAAAAGATGGTCTGCTCAAAAGTTATGAAACCGAGCTCTCTATCTTCAAAGTAAATGCGTTTCGATTTAATTTTTTTTATTTTCATTCCATCTGCTCTAAGAGTTTATCGACTTCTGCCTCGATTTTTTTAATCTCATCAGCTTTCAATGGATCCACCGCGTTTTCTCTCTTGAGAAATCTGCCTTTTTCGTCCCTATGAAGTCTCTTATGTTCAGTATTACCTGATTTGAAACTCCCCGCGTGAATAAGATGTCGCTTTCTTTTCATATAATACCTCCTGTATTCCCATCGCGATCACGCGGTGCGACATCCGCGATATGATCATCCAGCATTACACCACAAAACGGGCACACTGTCCAATTCAATGAGAAAAACTCTCGTTTACAATCTGGACAAAACTTAACCAGAGTTCAAACCTCCTTGTTTTTTCCCCGCGGTTACGGTGATGCGATCCGCGGTGGTCACAGTGGAAAATTCACCGCGATTATTATGGGTGATATCTGTGGTCTGGAATAACCCCTCGATGAAAAGTCTCAGGTGTTCATCCGATGGATTATCATCGCATGAATAACGCTGAATGACATTGCAATAATCATGCTGTTCTCCCTTTTTTCTTGATCCAAAAAACAACAACAAAGTCCGATCAAAGTCAGGGACTCCGTTCAACTTCTTATGAAGCTCAGTGGTTTTCTTGACAAGAGCAAAACCAGCATCGGGGAGAAACGGGCTGACATACACTTCAAACAAAACCGCTGCTGGCGTCCCCGGTGTATACAAGGATTGCTCGATTTCACTGATAGCATCCAAATTCCCAAAGAGAATAACCCAGCCTGCCCGCAGTCGTTGCAGCAACCGTGCTTTCAGCTCATCATCAAGAAAAAAAATCTGATCCATCATTATCCACCCCACCGATAATTCATCACTGTCTCCACTCGCTGCCCATGGGTAACACCAGTATGAAAATGATTAAAATCAGACCATTCAAATATAATCCCTCTTTTAGGTTTTCTCTCCTGTCGGGGGGCTGACTTGGGCCCAGGTTGGGTCATACTTGGGTCACACTTTATATGGAGTGGGGCTGACTTGACAGGCTTTCTCCGTACGTCAGCCCCGGCACGCTTACCGACTTGATTTATACTATATCTATACTTCAAATAGAAAGTATGTAAAGTGTGACCCCTATCTGTAAAAGTAGGCCCCAAGTATGACCCAGGTATGACCCAAGTATGACCCCGTTCTCCTGTTGAAATCATTTTTTATACATCTCCTAGTTTTTGTTGCTTCTCCGAGAGACCAAATCTTTTGAATAACTGCGGTAAGCGTTTTTTGTTGACTTTGTTCTCAAAAGCGAAAAATCGAATTGAATGACTTCGTTCCGTTTTCAGCCCCAGGTTACTGAAAATATATCCCAGCTGTTGCTTGTTTTTCCGTAGTTCTCCCCCATCCGTAGTATCCCATCCTAAATCATGTAGTAAATCGTTAAAATCAATCCTTTCAATATCTGGTAATAAATGGGGGTTATCAGCGTATTTTTTTATTATCTCAAGAATCTCATATTGCTGCGATTGTTTCAGCTCCTCTTCAATCTCATTGTCCCGTTCTTTTGCGTATTCAATAAGGTCATCTATCGGCATACCAATGTGTTTCGCTGTCGCGATGATGCTTTCAAAAATCTCCCTAGTGCGTCCCTTGAGGATGAAATCGTTTCCCAGGTCATGAGGATTGTCTGTTTTGAACCGATAATTAAGGAGCTGTGTATGAATCTTCTGAATATCGTCTTCCACGTAACTGAATTTCGAGATACCTGGTGTAGCCTTATCCATGAGGAAAACTATTGCTCTTGATAGAACGCTAGGCTTAAATGCCCGTTCCCCTGCAAACGCCTTAAAACCAAAGTTTCTGGTGATCACTAGTTTTTTTTGATCGTTGTTATCACAAGAGATGTAAACGCTCCCCCGTTTATAACTATCTTTGATGAATGCGAGTAGTTCAGCAGCTGTTTCTCCCCTGTTATTCAATTTGTCGTGTGCTTCGTCAATTAGAAGCGTGATATTCCAGTAGTGGCACAACCGTGGTATGGCTGCTTGTTTAACCCCTGATGCCTTAGGGGCACGATACCCCAGTCTAGATATAAGTCTCAATGCTGTTGACTTCCCGCTGTTCGGAGGCCCTATGAAGCAAGGGAATCCTACAGTGTCCCAATTCTCTAATTTCCATGTGCTGATTGTCCATAATGCGTAAATCTTGTATTCTATCGGATCGTTGAAGATTACCAATTTTTTTGTCAATGCCACTAGGTCTTCATACATTTGGTAGGGATCTATTTTTTTTAGGTCCTCCCAGTGTGGTATATTCCACAGATCAGGGTTGATTTCCTCGGTCAATCGTGTGAATGTCGTAGTTCTTCCGCAGCCACCTTGCTCTTTGGAACATTCGAGAGGCTGTTCCATGTTCGATATTATGATCGCTCCGCATTTTTTACATCTCCATTGTCCCTGTTGTTGTAATTCAAAAGCAAGTTCCTCTTCTACATTCATGGTGTTTTCCACGATGTCCTTAACATTAGCATCGGTCTTCCTGATTTTTTTGACGATTAACCACTTTGGTTCATCACCATTCAGGACAGGTTCTTGTGCAATGATTGTAGCATCAAGAATGGTGTCTTCTTTTTCTGTTTGTGATTCTTCTTGCTTTGGTTTTGTTTCTTTTTGGTTTTTTACTTGTTGTCGTTGTTTTTTTGCTTCTTTTTCTACAAACTCTTCCATTCCTTTTCGTATTTCCTCTTTTGTTGGTTTAACAAGATCAGCGACACCCGCTTTTATAAATTGAGATGAATTTTTTTTAGTGACTTCAATTATTTGCCCTGCTGTAAAATGCAAATCTTCGTCATCGAAGTCTTTGATTACTCTGAGTTTAACGGTTTTCATGGTTGCCCCCCTCTCCCATGATATAGAGCTTCCCGGCGCTTGTCTTTATGAACACAACCTTGAAATGAGGTAGCCGTTCGATCGCTTGTTTTATCTCCTCAAGAAAAAAAGGATTGCAGTGGCCAACGACGGCTAGAACAACGGGTGTATCATTGTTTTTGTTCTCCATGATTACCTTCCTCTTTGTCTCTCCTCAAATCCTCATTATGAATAATTTAATTTTTAGTATTCAATAAATTAAGGCATTCATCAATTGTTAACCCAGGATGCTTCTGTAGAAACTGACCGGCAAGAGGATATTTTTTTTGCAACTCCTCCATGTTCATTTTTCAATGTCCCCCTCATTATTGGCAAAGTATTCTCTGATGACAATTCGTAAAGCTGCGGATCTCGTAATCGACCGTTTCTCAGCAAAATTAGACAACAGATCTCGACACTTTTGGTCCAAAGCGAAAGCCGTTGGTTCGACTACCATTCTCATCGAACACAATGATATTCTTTTATACTATAATAACGTTAGTGCACTAAAAGTCAACAATTTGGTGCACAAATGTCAAAGAGTAAAACCAGGAGAAAAAAAGTATTCGACAAAGAGCTCACTGAAAATGAACGGAGAACACTCTTAGCCTTAATTGAAATTCAAGATGGGTCACCAAAACTCGTGGAGAAGCGATTGAAAGACATCGGTCAACAAACCCAGATCCGAGGGAAAACGACCCATAAAAGTTATCAACAAAGGGTTTTGACCAAACTCCAGAAGAAAGGAATCATCCGTAAAAAAGATCTTCTGTATTCGATAAGACCGGAATTCATGGACATCGCGATTGCATCCATAGCCCGTGATAGAATACAAGCTATTGAAGGGAAAGGTTGTTTTGATTTCTCTGGTGCACATATTTTCGGGATACGGAAAGAATGGTACCACAACCCAGAACGATACCCTGAGATCAATTACATCCATGAGGTTGTATTGGATGTCCTACCTGCACTTCACCGGTTGAAATACTTAAAGATGAGTTGTCTGATAAAAGATTTTAACGATAGTTTTTGGAAGGATTTCTTAGCTTCAAACGTGCCCGCGGAAATCAAATACTGGATGTATAATCAACTCCTTAGAAATCTCCCTCATTTTCCAGACATTGATCTTAAAAACAGTACTCTGGATGAACGGATGCAGATCCTCAGAAGTTTTGGGTTGGAATACGATGATGTTCAAATATACCAAGATGCTATGGGAAAGCAATATGATCAGGGGTTCATGGATTTGGAAACCGGTAAAAAGGTGAAACATACCCCTGTTAATTGGAGGAAAAAAGAACTTGATATTCGTAGTGAATTATATGGTCCTCAGTATTTAGTTTTACAACGGAAATATCAAGAGTTTCAACAGAAATACGATGCGTTTGTCCGGATGTTTATTGACACAGAATTGACGGAAGAACAAAAGAAAATGATCACGGAGATTTACTCCTGGATGATGGGGTTCATTGACGAGGTTAATAATATCGTTTTTTTTGTAGACGCCAAGGGTTTGCAAGATACATTTCCTTTCCCATTTCATATGAAACTACCTGATAATGTGAAACTACCTGCTCTTTCTGATGTTTCGTTACAATCGTTTCGTGAGAAGACGTTGTTACAAATACTGTTGTCGCAGGCAAAGGATATCGTTAAAGACATGAGAGAAGAAACGGTAGAAAATATTGTAAGGGCGATGGTTGATGTTTACAATGGGGATCGCGGAGAATTCTTGCGTTTTTGGTATGATTTTGTTTCGATCAGTGAAATCGTTGAACCTGAGATTTCTGTTTTCTCTGGCCCTGAGATATCTAAACTCGCTAAAGAGATTTATGAACTGGAGAAATGTTTATTTTCGGAGGAAAAAAATAAAAAAAATTAGTGTCATTTATTGAGTTTTTCCCTTAGGGCACTTTCTAGTTGTCTCATTTTCTCTTCAAGGATGTCATTGATGTGTTGGTCAA
>CAZGIV010000096.1:0-9069 GCA_964526175.1 uncultured Thermoplasmatales archaeon
CTGCTATTTTCCCCCATGAAATTGCTTCCCTTGTTTGTGCACCAGAAAGACTGCCGTCATACTCGACAGCCGTGGTGATATACACCGCGTGGGAAAGTCCATTGCAGTATTGGTTCCACCAGATGACGTGATGCTTTGAAATCCCACCGCCGATAACAAGCGCACCGGTTTTTTTTGCACTAAATACGATATCGGAGAGGTCCTGTTCATCTTTGAAAAGATCAATAATGAAGTTACGATGTTCCTGATAGTACATCCAAAGCTGAGACCCAAATGCACCATCCATAATCCCTGGAACAAACAACGGTATCTTATTTTTCCACGCCCAATACATGATGGAGTCTTCCCTGTTTTTTTCATGTTGAAGTCGTTTACCAAATTCCCAGATGAGATCCTTGGTGGACCATTTCTGTTTTATTGCATATAACTCTTGGAGGATTGGCTGAATTTTTTTTTCAAGAATCGTTCCATAACACTCGAGTGGTATGAAGATATTTCCGAGACGGTTAATCCCTTGATGATGCAATTCTTTATCATCAGCTATAAATGATCCGTGGTAATAATCTTTCCAGACTCGTGCTAGATCATGATCTAAGGTCCCTGTTGTAGTGATAATTACATCAAATAATTTTTTTCTCAGCAGTTCCTTAATCACCCCACGTGTCCCTGTTGAGATAATACAGGCAGGAAACGATAAAAACTTCACGCAATCCTTTTCTTTTACCATCCGCTCAAGAATATCGACACCATCTGCGACCTTTTTTGCAGAAAAACCTCCTGAGTTAAACAATTCTTTAACCAATTGATTAGTCGTCATATTTTTTTTAAACGATATATCCCGAACCGGCTGTTTTTTCATAGCTTTACCCCCTAAGTAACACTAATTGCCCCATATCCAACACAAGAGGAATCTGGGTGAACCTCATACGACGTCCCGTATTTTAAGAGTTCCGCGGTGGTAGCCCTAAGTTTTTTTGCCGCAACAAGCATTGCCGCGACCGGACCATAACCACACATCGTGATATTGTGTTTCTCCACAGTTTCAATGAGTTGTTTTGGGTCTAAGGCAAGAATATCTTTTATTGCAAGTGCATCTTGTCTTGTTGCATATTCATCGACACGCATCCCTTGCGGTGGTCTGCTATGGTAGTTAAACCCGGCATGAGAAAAATCACTACTGGCGATGAGGACGATTTTCTTTTTTGAATTCTGAACAGCTTTTGCAAGAAGGGCTCCGACATCTTGAACGGTTTCGTAATCCTGCATCATCATGCAAACAGGGACAAACTCAAACTTCCGACCTTGCGCTATGTACTGTAAGAACGGGAGCTGAACCTCAATACTATGTTCATAGGTATGCGCGGTTGCATCAAGGTCAATGATGCCAGTTGCAAGATTATGGGCAAGGGATTCATCAAGATCAACGGTTCCAAGTGGTGTTTTCCAGGTACCCTCGGTCATTACCGAGACTCCAGAGCCTATTCCTGTGTGGTTCGGTCCAAGGATCACGAACGTCTCCGCAAACCCCAGCTCAGCTAGACGACCATACGCATAAGAGGCAATCGCTCCTGAATAGACGAACCCTGCATGAGGTACCACCAAACCTTTCAGAGTGTTTTCCACTTTTTTTAAAACAGGAATCGCTCCAAATCCTCGTGTATCTAAAAAACATTCCTCGATTTGTTGTCGTAGAACTTTTTCAGTTCCCAGATAAAATTGACCTGCGGCGACAGCATTTCGTATTGTTTTCACAAACCCACGTCCTGACGAAGACATGTGACTGAAACACATTAACCTTGTGCCCAAAACATATAAATATCATTGATGAATACGGGAGTGAAACAGGACGAGACAAGCATGGAGACAGTCTGTCACATTGAAATCCTTAAAGATGGGAGAGATTTCGTTGCACGAGCGCATCTCGCAAATGGCTCAGTCAAAGAATACCGCCATCAGATTTTCGAAGACGTCCTTACTGAAATGGTCATTGATCTCCAGGAAGAGCTTAGTGAATAAATGAAATGCTCTATTTATTTTTCATAAAAAAAAGGAAAAAAAGTTTTTTTATTTTCCTAACATTGGTGCAATGAACAACACAGCAATCATGACGAAAATTAATGCGTACATGATGTAAATCCAAACTTTTCTTCGTTTTGTCAGGTTTTTGTATCGCTGTTTACATTCATCAGAACACATCGTTTCTGTGTCTGATGTAGGGATTGCTTTACCGCAAATCTGACAATGCATGTGCTGTGGGATTTTTTCAGTCATAGTTATCAAGTGTGCAATAGAACAGAAGCTGAAATAGTTTGTTGTTCATAATTCTGCCACCACAATCAATTCCTATGTAGGGTCTTAAGTGAGGATAGGAGATTTGTAAATTTAACCTTTTATCTCAATACGTGAGTGTGACCAATAGTATTATCATTATCGTAAAAAAGAGTAAACATTGGATGATTGCACTATAAATTATTTATAGCAGAAAATAAATTCATTAAACAGGTATATCGATAGAAGTCTGGGATTAGAACAATGAAAAAAAATATCAACAATCAAGGAATAATAATACGAAGTATCGGGGTTGTTATACTTTCGTTGCTCTTTGTCTCAACCGCTATCGCAACAACTATCCCTTCAACAGAATACCAAGCTACGATTCAAGAAAAACTAATCTACATCACGTTAAGTCTTGAGTTCCTCTTTATTATCAATCATAAGATACGTTCGCGGGTATCTTATGCTTTTCGTAACAACAGGCGAGGGAGGTGAAAAAAAGAATGAAAAAAGGGATAGTACTGTTTCTTGTCGGGCTACTCTTATCAATATCAGCAGTAAATGTAATTGCCCAACCACAAATCGTAACAACGAAAGCAACAACCATTCTGTGTTATGTTGATGGTAAAAGGGTCGAGAAGGAAATGTCGATTTCAACGATTCAAAATCTCATCGACATGGGAGCGTCGTGCAAAAAAGATTTTTTAACCATCTACGATAAAACAAGCTCGGTAGAAGACGTTACAGTTGCCTTCGAGAACATCAAACCGTTTTTCCAAGCGCTGAAAGAAAGTGGCTTGACAGACAAAACAGTTGAGGGACTAAATGCCCTTTATTACAACATTCGAGAGAAAATTAAAGAGCCGAAGCACAATCTGGTTTGGAAACAACAGGAGGGGTCACAGCCAGCAGGTATCTGGAATGGGCTTCCTACACCGGTATGGGCAAATGCCATTTGCGGTATCTTCGATGTTGGAATATGCGTGGGATTTGCTGGAGGAACACATACACTGATCCCCACAATAGGAATAGATGCTTTCATTACCTATGCATTCCAAGGCGAGAGTCTCACTGTTGGCACATTCGGAGGGACTCTTGCAATCACGGCATTCCAAGTCATTATCGGATTTATCGGAATTTTAATCTGTTTACCACTGATAATGCTTGGACCATACTTTATGACAGGACTCTGTGGCTTCGTGTTCGGAATTGGTGCATAGTCTTTACTGCCACATTAATACTCCCTTCCTTCATTCTTTAATTCTCAATGATACTCCAAAAAATAATTTCTCTTTGTGTTATCACGACATTATCAATAGCGGGGCTAATGATGTTCCCCCAAGAAAATAATGATGACCGACTGCCACCATCTAATGACAGCAGTGTGCTACAAAATGCATCTGGTACCTATAGCAATCACGTTGAATTTAACCAGGATAGTCTTCAATTACAGAATGAAGTAGTGCAATTTGAAATCAAATTTAACACTGATGATGCCGTGGATGTCTCAACATATATGTTTGTCAGTTACGTTGACGAAACCATTACCTCTGTATATTACATACTCACGGATGGCAATAAACCATTATTAGATCCAAGAGGACTTTGGTACGTCCCTGAGCGGAAATATTCCATCATCACTCCAAAAATACGATTGTCAATTGGTAAATTCCGGTTCATAAAAAAATTGAATGACGGCAAAAGTAAAATAAAGATTGGTTCATCATATGATACTTCTGGGCATTTTGATGTAAAGGCTGGAGATAGTTGGTACCTTACCATTGCAGTCCCCACCACAGCAGAAAAAAGCGGTTATTCTATTACCCTTACTACCTTGTATAATTCAATGGAGATCAAACAACTCAAGAGACATAGTAACATAGGTCTTTATTCAGCAAATTACAATCAATTCTCAGGGAAGTACTACGCGTGTAAATTGCTTCTATTAGGCGGATTTAGCCTATGCGCGGTCTCCAAAGAGATTACGACAAAAGATGGTAGCATTATCGAGATGTATGTTGGCGGTCATCGAAAAGGCAATATGATGGTTTATACACCAGAGGACAAAGAAATATTTTTCAACAAAGAAAGAGCCATGCGATACAGCTACTGGGGAAATGAATCAGGGACTTGGAGATTTTCTGTAAAAGGATGGTCAATATACTTTCGGGTGGAGGTCGTTTTGTTGTATATTGATATTGATCCTCACTTACAGTATACAGAATAAAAGTAAATATCTATGAAATTATTTCTTTTTACACACGATTTACTAACTCAGATAAATTCAGATAAGAATTAACATCATTTAATGAGAACATTTCCTTCAACCACGTCGATATCAACAATTGTTGTAATTGGAACACCATAGGTCTTGGTTATTTCCTCTTTACAATTTCCCTTGTAAACTGCGATAAACACACCTTTCACCATAACCCCCATGTCTTTAAGCACATACAGCACCGCTTTTAAGGTTCCACCAGTGCTTAACACATCATCAACAAGAATGATCGTATCGCCTTTCTTCAACCCATTAATGTACATCTTTGATTTCGAATACCCAGTCACCTGTTCTACTGAAACCTCACCAGGCAAACCATATTGCCGTTTGCGGATGATTGTAAAGGGGATTCCTAAATCAAGCGATAACGTCGTTGCAAGGGGAATACCCATAGCCTCCAATGTGACGATACGATCAAACTGCCCACATTTTTTAATGTGTTGTTTCATCTCAGTAGCAACCTCTTTGAGTAACTCTGGTGCAATATATGGCACTCCATCAGTGAGAGGATGAACCACATAATCGTACTCACCTTTTTTCACAATAGGTGCCTCATGTAATGATTTCTCCAGATGCTTCAATCTCATACTTCTCCAACCTCGTTACATGTTTTGTTAAGAACCGGAATAAACTCATCAATAATCTCTTTTGTGATTTGCGGCATCAGGACTAATCGTATGCAAGAAAGCCGCTCGACTTTGTTCACCCGCCAACCCTGTTCAGAGAGTTTTTTTACAACAAGACCAGGTTTCTTCAGTTTCACACCAAGCACATTCATGGTAGGTTTCATCACAAGATGAAGCCCAAGATCAGTGATTCTACTCTCGGTATATTTTGTTACATTCATGCAAGAATGAACCATGTCTCTGTACCCCTTATGACCTAAGTATCGTGTGACAGCGTACGCTGCAGCGACAGGGGCACCAGACCTTGTTCCAAGAATCCCAGCTTGCTTTTCACTGCTTATGTAGGGAGATTCTACGCTAATGGCCTCAAGCCATTGTTTCTTTCGAATCATCAGTGTCCCTAACGGGATAGCAGCATATCCCATCTTATGGGAATCGATTGAAATCGTAGACACACCTTTAAGTTGAAAATCGAAATCAGGTACCTTATAATGGAGTTCTTTAAGGAAGGGGATGACAAAGCCACCGAATGCGGCATCCACATGTAAAAAAATATGTTCTTCAGCACAGATTTCACTCAACTCAGGGATCGGATCTATGGTCCCTAATTCTGTTGAACCCGCAAGACCAACGACTGCAGCAGTTTCTTTGCTAATTTTTCGTTTCAATTGGGTAATATCTAGAACGTACTTTTTCGTCAAGGGTAATTCTATTAATTTTATATCCATAAGTGATGCGATCTTTTGAAATGAAAAATGAGCACTCTGCGGGAGAAGCATCTCCTTTTTTCCAGAAAGTTGTTTTGCCAGCCACATCGCAGTGATATTTCCTTCGGTTCCTCCACTGACAATCTGTCCGACCGATGTTTTTGGCGCATGGAGAAGTTTAGAGATAAAACCGATGAAACGTGTTTCAATTTCTTTGGTTCCAGGACAGAGATTTGGGTCTCCAAGATTTGTTTCTAAAAATTTAATGTAGGCTTCTTGTGCGATAGGATGAGGTACTGTACACATGGAACCAAGAACATGGCCACCAGAAAAACAAAAATCACGCTGTTGTAGGTGTTCGAGTTCAATGATTATCTTTTGTTTTTTTTGAATATCAACAGAGACCATTATCGGAGGATAAGACGTAGTAGCTCAAAAAAGATTCTGTTTATAAATACCATCACATTTTAATATAGGTAAATGTATTTTGATTACATGATGCAAAAGGACACTTGGAAGCCGGAAGAGGTCACCTCTTTTCTAAAACTACCTGTGTATACTCGTGAAGGGGTCTATGTCGGTCATGTCAAAAATGTGTTTTTAGAGTTAGATGAAAAGAGAGTTGGAAGCCTGCTTGTCACAAACACGAATCCAACATTAGTCGAAGGCAGCGTTGACGTCGCAGTTCCATACCGATGGGTCAACGCCGTTGGCGATATTATTATTCTCTCTAATTTCCCGGGAAAAGTCGCAACAAAGAAAGATAAGGGAACAGACAAAACGAAGAAAACACAAGAAGGCGACCAGAAAATCGATATGATTGAGTAATTTACAGGTAATCTTAGCAAACAATTAGGAAAAAACCTATTCAATATACACTTCTTTTTTTATTTTAAATAGGGGAATCTTATGCAAATATTTTTATATCAAGTAAGTTATATATTAACATATACATACTACTTCTGCTTTGAGTAAGAAGTGTACAACAATATTTAAATACTCACAAAAGAAAGTAATATGTGTATAAACGAAATAAAAATGGTGGTATGAAAATGAAAAAACCCTTTCAAAAGGTAAAGATAAGCCTATTAATAGGTATCTTGCTCCTTAGCATATTTACTTTTTCAACTATAGAACCACACTCATCTACTGTTTCCGCTAGGAATAACTATTTATTATCATACCCATCTGTGATTAGTATTGAAATCGACCCTGCAAGTCTAGAGGCATTAAATACGCCAATTAATATCGATACAGCCCTTTTAGTAAAACTAAAAATCGGTTATTCCGTTGGGGTTCCACAAGCACTTTTAGATATGGGGCTACTTGGAAATCTGATAGTATTCGGATCCACAATCAGATTTCCTCAAATGATTCACCTCGAAATAACAGGAGCACCGGATTGGGCGGATATCGCATTACTTACACCGGATATCTACATTTCAGATTATTCAAACACACCATTATACGCTAACGCAGATATGGTAATCACTCCGTATTATGATGCTCCTGCGGTTCCAAAATCTATCACTATACGAGCTGATGCTCCAGCAAAAGGAAGAGTTCAAGAAGTATCTTTTACCACAATGCTAAATTTCCAACCCGAATTCATTCCGCAAATCTCAGTTGAAGTAGACCAACCAGTCCGTAATGCAGGACCGAGACAGGCAATTAATTATCAGATAACAATAACGAATAAAGGAAATAAAGAAGCAATTGTAAAAGGGGTTATAAATAACGCACCAGCAGAATGGGCAGCTCTCTTAACACCATCTCAGCTTCCGATCGGCCCTGGAGAAAAGTCAATAATGACATTTTCAATAACTACACCATATAATTTTGGATGGCATGATGATTTACGAACGTTTTCAATCTCGTTAACCCCAGAGAGATCTCCCCCAACAAATCCACCTATTGCAGGAACAGCGAATATTGTCCAAGTTTCAATTAATAGCGTTGGATTTGCTATTCCAGGTTTCGAAGCAATTCTTCTCTTCGCAGGATTAGTAATTCTCTTAGGCTTTATGAAGATACGAAAGAAAAAATAAAGATATAATTAGAGGTGAATAGTGACAAAAAGACTCAAGATTAACACATTGTCTTGCCTTTTACTTATATTATTTCTTCTGCATATTTCGATTGCTACACCTTGTACAGCACAAGAAGGACAAGAAAGTGCTGAAATAGCCGTGATTATTAATGATGCGACTATTCCAGGTATACAAAAAAATTGGACTGCGATTAATTTCACGGTCTACGATTTTTTTGGTCTACCGTGGGATGCATTAAAAGATAGATTTACCACATTTCAAATGCGCGTCATCTGGCCATTTTTGTTTGGAATACCAGATATAAAACGTTATCTTGGGTATACCTCGATATCATTTGATGTGGAATGTCCAATGGGGTGGTCAGGAAAAGTTGAACCTGCAACTATATCAAAAACGACTGGAGGATATGTACATAATAATTTAACACTCTATCTTCAAGTAACAGATCTTGCCACAGAATATAATCCAACCATTAAAATCAAATGCATACGGTATGATGTATTAGGTGGTGAATACGGAACTAGTTACATGACCTTGCCAGTGAAAGCATCATCCCTCAATTTCGCTTTTATAAACCCCTTAGAACCTACGATAAAAGCTGCTCCTCGATCCATAGTATATTTTCCCATTCAAATAATAAATAAAGGGGAATACCGAGGGATTTACGAATTTAAAATAGCGGGACAAAGTGGAATGATTGGACTTGTTTCCCAGCAAACTCTCTTACTTGAACCTGGAGAAACGAAAGTTGTACAAATGGGCGTTCGAACACCAGAGGCATTTTATGACTTTGGAACACCAAGAAATATAAATATTATAATATCACCCCTTGGAAGTCCATCTGAGCAATTCGTTACGAGTGTTGTCGTCATAACAGAGGGATTCTATATTTCTCCACTCGTCTCTATTGTACTAGCTTGGATAATTATTTTAATATTACTCGTATATTTCCTGTTTTTCTATCTTAGGAATAAACGAGAGCAGAAAGTTTTTGGTAAACCAGAAAAGCCCTGGAATATTCCTGAGGAAAAAGCACATTTACAGGATTTAAAACAAGATAATAAGGAAGCATACGAACAAGAACGAAAAATGATGCAAGATGAATACAAATCCGCACTATTATGGTATCAACA
>CAZGIV010000097.1:0-9054 GCA_964526175.1 uncultured Thermoplasmatales archaeon
CTGGGACACAAGAAGAGGTGATGCTCGAAAAGGGACGCAGACCCTCCTTCGCTATACTTTTCGCTTAACTGTGAGTTTTTTTCTTTTTTTTACCGTGGAGGTCTTCGTATTTTCCGACGAAGACATATCCATCGTCTGTTTTACGAAGTAATCCTTCATCGAGCATAAGGTCGAAGACCTTTTCAGAAACTTTGACGTTTTTTATTTTATCAGTAGTCATTTTTATTTTGTAGTCAGGTGCCTCATCGCTGAAATAGTTTGGTTCTAATTCATACATGACGTTTATTTTTGGCATGATTTCTCTCCATTCACTCCTATTTGATACATATTAGCATGTTACTTTTTAACAATATTCCTATTTAAAGATATGCAGGACAACTGTCATAATGGAAATATATCATAACTTCTGGAAATAGTATCACTCCTGAAAAAAAGTTAAAAAAAGAGTAACGTTTAAATAGAACCATATCGTTGTTTAGCCGTAACAAAATAATAAAAAACTAAGGAAGGTGGAATATGGAGAGTATGATAAAGAAAGTAGGCAGTTGGCTTTTCCTCATCGGGATCTGCGTCGCCCTTCTTGTCGGGCTGATCTTCGGTGCAGGACAAGCGATGAACGCAAATCTCACAGACTATGAAACACCGCTAGGAATTATTGTTGCGGTACTCGGATTCCTCGTCGGCATCTTGTCGTTCTTCGCCCTTGGCGCAGTCACTCAAGAGAAAATACCCTCGTTCTTGATCGCATCAGTTATTCTAATTGGTCTTGCGATCGCAGTGGCACAAACCACGTGGATATTCGGAAGCTTCCAAGAACTTGCCCCCCTGTTTACGAACATCACCCAGTATCTAGCTATCTTTGTCGCACCCGCTGCCATTATCCTTGTTGTGCGCTCTCTGTGGGATGCAGCAAAAACAGAAGTAACAACCTAAACGAAGGAATCAACCCTTTTTTTTTTTTTAATACCACAATTTTAAAAAAAAATAATTTTTTCTCCTTAATGACATAATAAAAAAAGAAAAAGAAAGAAAAAAACCTACTTTTCTTTTTCAGGAAGTTTCTTTGCAAGACCCCAGAGGTTTTCGAATTTGCCATTCAAGAGTTCGATATCCTCAAGATTCACATACGCAGTTCCAACATAACAAGGCTCAGAGCCTTCCTCAGCTAGGATTTTGATCCCGTTAACCGCAAGCTCTTTGCCATAAACGTAGTTCCGCATGGTTCCTGAAGTATTTTCTGAAAAATACCTGATATCAAGGCTATCCCCATAGGCGTTCTTCAACTGTTTTGCGATATCGATATTCGCTTCAGAGTCAATAAGAAGCTCGACTTTGGTGTTCAACGATAAAAACTTTATAAAATAGCGAAGGAACGGTTCGTCAAAGAACCGCTCTCCACCGATCTGCATGCGAAGGTTATTCTTCTTCTCTAAACAGTTGTTCAGGATGTTGTACAGAATCCATTTACCACTATAGCGAAGCGTAACGTTCCCATCCCGTTTAATCTTAATCCCGTAGGTCTTAAAATGCTCATTATAGGATGTTGCGTACTCAATGAGCCGGTTCTGCATCGCAGCATACGTATCTGCTGCTATCACGGTTTTCAGATCATCTTTGATGTCTTCCCAGATGACTTTCGGATGCACAGGAAGGTAGCTTTCCCTACCAAAATCTTCTTCAGAGTGCGCTGAGAACAACACTTCTGCAATCAACCCGTTTCTCAGCAGCGAGTTTCTCCCGGTTTCCAAAGGTCGTCTTGTAATATTGGTAAGTTCTTCTGCTGTTTTAAGAAACTCAGAAAATTCTTTTGGGCAATCCATGATTAGAATCGTATAATACGTCGCTGCTTCCCTCGGACGATCGACCTTCATCCGTTCGAACATCATTTCAAAATCTTGGATATAATCAAGTTTCACTTTAGTTTTATATTCAATATTTCCCATCCACGAACACCATCCTTTTCTATGAAAAACACATGTCTTTTGTTTTTTTATAGTTTATGGATGCATATATACCTGCATCTTAGAATCATAGATTTCATGGAATTACGATGAAGCATCGATGAACCAAGATTGTTTTTTATACAAATGATTTTTATTAAAAAAACTTCCATACCGCAATACTTGCTTTATATTGATTCCCTGCATCGTCATACGCGACAGCCGTTATCGATTTTTTCCCAAAGCATCGCTCGTTCCAGGTCCAACCATAGGGTTCGGTGACATCAGTTCCTAGATAGGTACCATTGATGTAAAAATCAACCCAGGTGACCATTTCATTCAACGTACTTACTTCGATGTCGATATTGCCTACAACGATGGTGAATAATATAGGATAGGTAATTCTTTTATTGGTAATATACAGACCTTTGTATGGTTTGGTGATCTCTATGCTGTCATTTACCTCCTGATAAATAACCTCAATGTCATCATCATGAAGGATATCGTTTCCGTCGACCCACCAGGGGAACTTCCATCCATTTTGATCGATATCAATCCCTTGGGCGTAGTATGCTGCCCAAAGAAGTTCCATGCAGTAGAGTTCATTTGCTGTCGGAAACAGAAGATCGGTGTGTGCGATTTTTAAACCAAACCAGGGGCTCTCAAAAAAATACTGGTAGGTTACCCCGATTTTACTTATCGCCCATGCAGCAGCCGCATGTCTCTGTGATTCATTTGCTGTCTTCACTCGTAAGAATACCAGGTTTCTTTGTAAGAGATAAAAACTCGTATAATCTCTGTATCGTACTACCCCGTTGGCTTCAACAAAGGTGTTGTTCCCGATATAGAGCGCACTATGTTCATTGTACGGTCCTGGTCTTTTCCAAAGGTTTGATTGATCAGCTGTAAGATCAATTAATATAAGATCTCCGATCTCAACACTATCAGGGACAAGTATCGTTTCATTTAACGTGTTCGTATCAGGGATGTTCATCGATGAGTAAAAATAAATGTTCTCACGCATACCTCTACCAATGGATACAATACTTGGAGTTATCAGTAAAAGAAGTATACCAACAGCAAGTCCTTTTCCTTGGAAAAGGGTTTTTATCATGATTTCCTCTTATTACTGATATAATAACCAGTATTCCCTTTTAAATGTTATTCAATCAATAAATATAAGGTAAATGTCCCGATAAAAAAACAAGGATGCGGTAAAATCTTCCGCTTCTGGCTACTTTTTTTTATTTTTTCTATGGCTCAGTGGTGGTTTTCAGAGCATTTGATCGGACAATCTCATCAACGTAACGTCGACAGTCTCTTTTAATTTCAGCAAGTTGCTGTGGTGGAATTTTATAGGATTGCTGAGCGAATTCTAATGCAAAGATCAACCCATGGACGAAGGCACCAAGAGGGTATTCTCTTTCTTTAGAAAGGGTAAAGAGATCGTCAGTGATTTTAAAGACCTCGTTCATCGTGTATGATGAGTGTGGTGTTTTCGAAGTGTCATTTTTTGGTGTTTCAGGTTTTGGGATTTTATTCTTTTTTTCAACCATTCTCTCACATCTTTTTTCTATATGATTTTTCCTTACTCAGGGGTTGTGCAGTTAAACCATGTGGTGATCCGCTGATGGATTTGATCGCATCGGTCAGGGTTAAATATGGTGACGAGTACCAGGGTGACGATGGCGAGTGGAACGAAAATCACCGCTGCAAGCAGCAGCACAATAATGATGGTCTTTAATATTTTTCCTGCGACAGCAAAAATACTACAGAGAGTTGGTCGTGTTGTCGGAGGGTGACATTTAACTCCTGTTGTGGGGCAAATAGGGCCATAGATTGTCCAACAAAAGAATCCTTTGGTAAGCGAACAAATCGGTTGTGTAGTGATCTGACAGATGGACTGAGATGTGATTTGGCAAAACTGACCGCTGGTGATATTGCAAAGTAACCCTGAGGTAATGTTCTTTGTCGGGTTCTCAGACGTTTGAGTGTTTGATGCGTTTGTGAGATCTTGGAAGTTTAGCGTGCGAAGCTTCTCAAGGAACTGGTTTGTGGCTTCTTGTTCTGATACGGCGGAGTAGCTGTTGATGAGTGTTTGAAATTCGGTGTAATCCTGCCGGATGATACGATTGATTTCATCAAGGTTGTTTTTTGCGATTATGAGAAGTGTATCCCATTTTTGTGATAAATTCCTATTTAGAAGACTGATTTTTTCTTTGACTTCTTTGCTTGATAATTGATTCAGTATTTCTTCTGTGAGCATCTCTCTAGTGGGAAGTGGGATTTCGACTGGTTTGTCTTTGCCGATAAATAGCGAAGAAAATGAAGGATTGTTTCCCTGGTTGATGATTTTCTCTAATCGTAGGTGAAATAATGGTGAGGTTATCTTGGTTTGAGATGAAACGACTGACTGAAAACCAACTGCTGAAGTAATAGATACCAGTAGAACGAGAGTTGCAACCCCGACACTGAGAAGAACGGTTTTCTTTGTTGCGGTCTTATCCATAAGAAGTAACTCCCTATGATAGGAACCTTATTAGGATAGGGATATTTAAACATTTATAGGGGTTTTCTCTTGTTCTTTTATAGGTATTGACATCCCCGTATCTTTTTATGTTTTTTTGCGTCTTTTTCATCAAGAATATGACCGAATTTTTCTTTCTTTGTCTGAAGATAAAAGGCATCGTATTTGGTTGGTTGAATGATGAGTGGTATTCGCTTCGTTATGATGCCTGTTTCTTCTAACTCCTTGATTTTTTATGGGTTATTCGTCAATAATTGAATCGCGGTTACACCAAGGTGATGGAGTATGGATGCACCGATGTAATAATGGCATAGATCCGCAGGGAACCCAAGGATTTCGTTTGCTTCTGCTGTATCATATCTGTCTTCTTGGATTGCATAGGCTTTGATTTTGTTTGCGAGTTTAATGCCTCGTCCTTCTTGATTAAGATAGATAAGAACACCGCAGGTTCGTTTTCCAATCTCGCATAACGCGGTGCGGAGTTGGTCCCCGCAGTCGCATCGAAATGATCCGAAAACATCACCGGTGGGGCATGAGGAATGTATACGGACAAGGACGGTTTCATATTTATTGCGTTACTCCATTCCCGCCAGGCATTGGTTGATCTTTGTTTAGTTGATATTGATTTTTTCCTCTGTTGTTTTGGTTATTTCCAGCCTGTTTTTCTGCTGCAACCACAGCTCCTGCGAAAAGGAGCAAGGCTGCGATTGCTATGATACCTATTTTCCATTTCATGGTTTCTATCTCCTATATTTTTTGGTTTTTTTGTTCTTACTATGGATGTTAGGTGATGTTAGTCTATTAATAAATTACTCGAAGTTCTTCGAATTTTTGGAAGCTTTTCAAAGAAGAAATGAGGCAATTGTTGTTTTATTTTAAATCTCATCGATTCTATATTCTTTTTCTGTTGATGGAAAGATTGTTTTCCACTTTTCGTAGAACTGATTTAGTATCTAATAGAGTGATTCCTAAGCGTGTTTTCAATACTTAGACTGCTCCTGGTCTACTAAATAATTCGTATCTTCTTTTTTTAATAATGTTCCGTAAAAACATAAGATTTTTAAGAGCGTGGTTTAAAGAAGAATGAAACCGAAACAGACAATTGATTATTTTCTTTTTTTCAATATACTTTTTTTATAAAACACATAGACTTTGTTCATTGACCATTTTTATAAACGAGGAAGCCGTATGTTATGTTGCCACACCGGGGACAGCATAACACCCCATCCTTAAACTCTGTTTCAGGGTCTTTTTTACCAGATTCTTCAAAATTATTATCACACCATCTACATATATATGTCATTTTTCTCTCCTCGTTAGTATTAATCGTATCGTTTGTTTTATATTTTTTGGATTTTATCAGTAATTGAAATACGATGAAGAGAAAGGGGTTCTAAGGATATGTTTTTAAAGGAGGAAGGATATAAAACTATACGATAAGGTACAGGAAAAACATGGATGAAGGAATTAATGCGATAATTCTCATATTAGTGACCCTTTCACTATCTCTTTTTGTTTTTATATTTTTATTCGAAGGTCTCATTGTAGTTTTTCTCCTGATATCAATTGCGCTAATACCTCTTTTAGCGTACACCTGTTTATTAGTTATCACAACCCGATGGAATAAATATAAAGTGATGAAAGAATGGGATGAATATGAAGAGATAAAAAAAATTCAACCCCCTTTTGTTGAATAAAACATAGAGATACTCCCTTTAAATATTAATTCTTTAGACATTTTCTCCCGATTATTTGAAGTTGTTAATAAGCAAACGGCGTATACGCAACTATAAATATGAGTAGCTAATTATTTATTTACGAGGTACATTCTATGGGAAATAAAAACAAGATTTTTTTAACGATACTTTCGACGTTAATAGTGTGTTCTGGTATGATTTCAACCACAACTATACTTACTGTTAAAGGTGATTCATATGATACTATTGTTGTGGAATGTGATTTTCCATTACCTACTTTTGAGCAGGTGAAAATAGATAATGAATGGTATGATAGAATAACGATGGGGGTTCTTCCGAATTCTTGTGACATGGATGCAGCTCGGTTGCCTATTAAACCGTTAAAAGTGTTGCTGCCATTCGGAAGAATGATTGATAGTATAACAGTCGTAGTGAAAAATAATATGTCGATGGGTAGTGGTTTTAATGTGGAGAAAGGCCAAAAAATCATTCCACTTGCCTCTAACGAGATGATCGATAACGGTTTTAATGGCGTTGATGTCTCTAATCAGTTGTTTACCGTTGTTGGTACCTATGTATGGAGAGGATATACGATATTGTTTGTGAATCTTCATCCTGTTCAGTATATCACGGATTCTGGTGAAATTATTTGGTATGATCATATGACATTACAGGTGAAAACACAACCGACCTCTATGATAAAAAGTGTACGGAATATGAATCAAGATAAAGATCTAGTGCTAAAAGAGATTGTGAATCCACAAGTGATTACAACATATGAGGATGCACCTTGCTTAGCACCCTTGGATTCAGTAGAATATGTTATCATTACCAATGAAGCATTAAAAGAAGCGTCTGGGGCGTATACATTTCAAGATTTAGTAACCGCGAAACAAAATGAAGGGATGACCGCAGATATTTTCACCGTGGAGGATATTGTCGCAAATACTGAGTATTGGGTGGATGGTGCATGGGGTGATAATAATCCAAGTAACCCGTTTTATAGTGGAGAAATACAGGGATCTACCGCGAAGTTCAATGATACATCAGCAAAAATCCGTAATTTCATTCGTTATGCCTATACTGAGCTGGGGACTGAGTATGTGCTCCTTGGTGGTGATGCAGATTATTCCACTAGTGATAATATTGTTCCCCTGCGAAAGTTATTTGCCGTAGAGGATGGACTCCCTTTGGGATCACTGGATTTGATAGAGGAAGATATTCCATCTGATGTGTATTATGCGTGTCTGGATGGTAACTTTAACAGCGATGGAGATACTCATTGGGGTGAAAACGCGACCCAGAATGGATACAATGATGAGGATGAGGCTGATCTCTTATCCGAGGTGTATGTCGGACGAGCCTGCGCGGATGCGGAGGATGAGGTATCAAATTTTGTGATGAAAACCCTTAGCTATGATGCCTCTACAGATCCCTATATATCCACTGCACTTATGGTCGGTGAATATCTTGGTTTCTCTGGTGTGTCAACGTATGGTGGCAACTATAAAGATTTGATTATTCCAATGCTTCCTGAAGACTTTGTTGTTAATACATTGTATGATCGAGATGGAACATGGAGTAAATATGATCTCATGAATATACTAAACACAGAGACACCACATTTGATAAATCATCTTGGCCACGGGAATGTTCAATATGGGTTAAAGATGGGGGTAAGTGATATTGCCTCATTGACGAATGATAAGTATTTTTTTGTATATTCTCAAACATGTCTTGCCGGTTCTTTTGATAATACCAATACTGATGACTGTGCAGCCGAATATTTCACGGTAGAAACCCCGCATGGTGCTTTTGCTGTCATTATGAATGCCCGATATGGTCTTGCTAGTGAAAACACACTTGTGTCACCCTCACAAGGGTTGGATGAATCATTTTTTACTGCGTTATTTACTGAAAACCTTCATGCTTTAGGTCAGGCTAATCACTATTCAAAAGAGGATCATATTTGGCATATCAATGAAAACGGAATACGCTGGGTATATTATGAGACAAATCTCTTTGGTGATCCTGCACTTCGAATAAAACCGTATAATTATCCACCAGAGACTCCACCCGCACCAAATGGACCAGATTCTGGAATAATAAATACGCAATACACCTTTACGGCAACAACAACTGATCCAGAAGGAGAACAGATTTCCTACATGTTTGACTGGGGCGATGGGACAACCAGTGATTGGATTGGACCGTATACCTCAGGTGTTCCAGGAAGCGCTCTGCATCAATGGACCGAAGCAGGAACCTATGACGTAAAAGTAAAGGCAAAAGACATTGGTGGCGGTGAAAGCGGCTGGTCCGTAGCACATTCCATGACGATTTATTCGACACCACAGCTTCAGATAGAAGACATCACTGGAGGCTTGTTTAAGGTAAAAGCCACGATTAAAAACACCGGGTTTGTCGATGCAGATCACGTTCAATGGAGCATGACCCTTGTCGGTGGCGCGTTTATCGGAAAGGAAGCTGGTGGCACTATTATCGGTATTCCCGCTGGTGAAGAACGAACCGTTAGCTCAGGTCTGATCATCGGGTTCGGTAAGACCATCATAACCGTTACTATATCCTGTGATGGAAGCTCAGATACGAAGGATCAGAACGCGACTATTTTGCTATTCTTCATCAATGTAAAAACATAGAAAAGAAAGTACAATCCTGCTCACCTTCTTTTATTTCTTTTTTTGAAATAAATTTGAGTCAAAACCATGTCAATGCTTACCCCTAAGGATATGTTTTTAAAGAAGGAATTGCTATGAAACAATAAGGTAGAGGTAAAAAATGGTTTTAGGTGAAGGGCGAAGAGTACGAAAAAGAGTACAAAGAGGAGATAAAAGAGAAAAACAAAAAGTAGAACGAAGAGAAGAACGAA
>CAZGIV010000098.1:0-8965 GCA_964526175.1 uncultured Thermoplasmatales archaeon
TTACTGCATTTGCTCCTGGAAACCATGCTATCGGATTTATTGATGAACACGATGAGGTTGTCGTCGAAGGCATTGGCGGTAGAATGGGACGTAGTTACGGTGATATCCCTGGTGTCCGTTTTAAGGTAATTAAAGTAAATGATGTATCCTTAGATCAATTGGTAAAAGGAAAAGTTGAGAAGCCGATGAGACGATAAGTATGAGCGAAAAGAAAGATTTACAACCCGGTTCAGCATTTTTCCCGATGTTATCAAAATACGACATCAGTTCAGTAAAAATTGAAGACCAAGGACTGCAACGGTACATCAACCTGGAAAATAAGGATTTTTTCCTTGGTGCACCACATGCGAATAAGATGTTCGGGAAAGCAAATATATCAATTATCGAACGCCTGATTAATATTATCATGAAAACTGAAATGTATACCGGTCAGAAAACCAAAGCGTACAAGATCGTTCGTATGGCCTTTGAAATCATCGACAAACGGACCAAGACCAATCCTGTGCAAATCCTAGTTGATGCGTTGCAAAACGCTGCACCAAAAGAAGAAACCACTAGGTTACGGTTTGGCGGTATAATGGTTCCGAAGGCTGTGGATATTTCACCACAACGCCGGTTGGATATTGCACTTCGTAACATCTGCACCGGTGCGATGACTGCAAGTCATAAGAACAAGAAGAGAATGGAAGCATGTCTTGCCGATGAACTCTTAAAGGCAAGCAAGAATGATCCTTCATCTTTTGCGGTTGCAAAGAAAAATGATCTTGAGCGTGTCGCTAAAGCAGCTCGATAATAGAAAAAAAATCTATGGATTTTTGAAGGTGTATAGTATATGGGGCGAAAAGAAGAAAACATTGAGAAAGCAACAGCGCTGATGAATAAATTAGATCATATTCGAAACATAGGGATTGCTGCTCATATTGATCATGGGAAAACCACATTTTCTGATAATCTACTTGCAGGGTGCGGTATGATGAGTGAGGACCTTGCAGGTAAACAATTGGTACTTGACTATGATGAGCAGGAGCAAGCACGTGGAATTACCATTAACTCAGCATCAGCTTCCATGGTTCACTCCGTTGAAGGACAAGCATACTTAATTAACTTAATCGATACACCTGGACATGTTGATTTCGGTGGTGATGTTACCCGTGCAATGCGAGCAGTCGATGGTTGTATCATTGTCGTCTGCGCTGTAGAAGGAGCGATGCCTCAAACAGAGACCGTGATTCGTCAAGCGATCCGTGAAAAAGTCAAACCAATATTATTCATCAACAAAGTAGACCGACTCATTAATGAACTTCGAGTCACACCAGAAGAGATGCAAAATCGATTCATTAAAATCATTAATAAATTCAATGAATTGATTGATCGAGTAATCGAAAAAGACTTCAAAGGAAAATGGAACGTGAAAGTCGAAGATGGCAGTGTCGCGTTTGGTTCAGCGTTCCATAACTGGGCTGTCTCCGTTCCTCGTATGAAAAAAACCAACTTAGGATTCAAAGATGTGTATAACTACTGTAAGAACAATGATCAAAAAAGCTTAGCGAAAAAATCACCTATTCATGAAGTTGTTTTAAACATGGTTATTGCTCACCTCCCTCCACCAAATATCGCACAGAAATACAGGATTCCACACATCTGGAGAGGAGACCTTTCGACTTCACTTGGTAAAAGCATGGTTGAATGTAATGAGAACGGCCCACTTGCAATGATGATTACCAAGATTATCCTTGATCCCCATGCAGGTGAGGTCGCGATTGGCAGGATGTTTAGCGGAAAGATACAGCGTGGGCAGGAATTATATGTTATTGGCATGCCAAACAAGAATCGTGTTCAACAAACCAACGTCATGGTTGGACCTGACCGTATTCCTATTGATTATGTGAGCGCAGGAAATATTGTTGCTGCAACCGGTATCCGCGATGCTATCGCAGGAAGCACTGTTACCGATGATCCTGAGGCTGAACCGTTTGAACGTATTGTTCATGTCTCAGAACCAGTTGTCACGGTCGCAGTGGAAGCGAAAAACACCAAAGACCTCCCAAAACTCGTTGAGGTGTTACGATTAATCTCTAAAGCAGACCCCAGCATCCAAGTACAGATTAATCAGGAGACTGGGGAGAATTTGATGTCTGGTATGGGAGAACTCCATCTTGAGATTACTGAGTATCGTATCCGCAATGACCATAAAATGGAGATAGTCTGCTCAGAACCCATTGTAGTCTATCGTGAGACCGTCAGCAAACCAAGTCCTTATAAATTTGAAGGGAAATCACCAAACAAACATAACAGATTCTACATTGAGGTAGAACCACTTCCAGAAAACATTGTGAAAGCAATCTATAACAACGAACTACCAGAGAACGTGAAAAAATACAAGAAAGAAACCGCAAAAATCCTTCAGGATCTTGGGATGGACAAAGATGTCGCCAAAGGCGTATTCGGCGTGCATGGTCTGAACATTATCACCGATACCACCAAAGGTATTCAGCATCTCTTCGAGACTAGGGATTTAATTATGGAAGCTTTTGATGAAGTGATGAAAAGTGGTCCAACCGTCTCAGAACCCTGTCAAGGTATCTTAGTGAAACTTGTAGATGCAAAGCTCCATGAGGACGCGATCCACCGAGGACCTGCGCAGGTCATCCCCGCAGCCAGAAACGCTATCTATGGGGCGATTACGATTTCTGAGCCTACTTTGCTTGAGCCAATGCAGAAAGTATTTATTAGCACTCCTCAGGAAATCATGGGTGATGCGTCACGGGAGCTGAATTCCCGGCGTTCAGAGGTCAAAGACATGAAAACTGTTGGAGACTCCGTGGAAATCGAGGCAAAAGCACCAGTTGCGGAGATGTTTGGATTTGCCTCTGCAATCAGGTCTGCTACCGGTGGTCGTGTGCTGTGGAATACGGAGAACATGGGATTCGAGCCATTACCAAGGAACCTTCGAGATCCAGTGGTGAAGAAAATCAGAGAACGCAAAGGTCTTAAACCAGATCCGTACCCACCTGAGTACTATATGGGGTAACCCTGCGAAAGAAATATTTCCAAATTCTTAAAAACCATTCGTTGATACAGTGGAGACTATGCAGAGAGGTATCATCCCGATCAACCAATTTTTCGAATTAGAATACCGGTATTACGAGAAAGACCCAAAGTACAAGTATTTTAACAGACGGTTCGAAATCTATCTCATTGGTAAGAAAGGGATACAAAAAATCTATATTCTGCATATGGACAACTGCGATATACGACCCGGAAAATGGGCTCCACATATCCACCGTGCCTCCAATGTTGCAAAGAAACTATATTTCGGAGTGACAACGGTGAACTGGAATGAAATAAAAGATAATTTTCTTGCTGCTATCATCGCAGAAATCGGAAATACGTACAAGATGGATGCAAAGAAAGCGGTCGTGAATTTGCTCTCCCCGAAACTGTAACCATAAAAAAGAAAGAAAAGAAATTTTAATTTTTTTTCCCTTATGTTATACCATATTTGCCTTGCGGAGTTTTGTAGATCTGTCCGTCTCTGCTTAACCGATCCAATGCCTCCTCCACTTTACGTGATTCGATCCCTTGTATCTCTGCTTCACTGATAATGTCTGCTCTGTTAACACTTTTATCCTCAGATTCCGCACACAGTCTTTGTATTATATCCAGGAGTAATCGCATCCGTTCATGCTGGCTGTGGCTAATACCTGTTGCGATGATGTCGATATCGAAACGCCCTGTTTCCCGATCGGTTCCGACCCTTCGGAGATACTGATCGATAATGAAAATCGCTCGTTTTGCATCACCAACAGTTGCTTCCTGGCTAAGACGTATCCGAGCACTTGATTCCGCAAGTCGTACGAATGCCTCAAGCTGCCTTGGGGTAAACGGTACAGAATCCTTTGACGAACTTCGGAAATCAACATAATAATTCTGTAGAATCTCCAAAGCATCATCTGTTAACACCGGGAAGACATTACGTTTTGCGTATGCGACGTATTTCCGGAGAAACTCTGGTTCAAACATCGGTTGAACATGTTTCATGAATTTTGTTTCCTGTTCTTTCGAGTACAGCTCATCAGGGATTCTATTGAGATGCTCATGGATTTCTCCTCCTTTATGGGATTGGAGAATATGGGCCGCAAGATCCGTATCCGTCTTCTGGTTTGGTTTATCAAGGATCGAGAAGATAAGGTCAAAACGTGACAGTAACGCGGGTGGCATGTTGATTTGCTCATGCATCGGCATGAACTCATCAAAACGCCCGAGTTTTGGGTTTGCTGCAGCCAGAATCGCACACCGTGACTTGAGGGTCGCGTTGATCCCTGCTTTCGCAACAGAGATCTCCTGTTGTTCCATGGCTTGATGTAGACTGCTGCGGTCTGTTTCTTCCATTTTATCGATTTCGTCAATGCAGGCAAGTCCTTTATCAGCAAGCACCAGTGCACCTGCCTCAAGAGTCCATTGTCCCTCACCAAACTCATCACGGACCGCGGCGGCAGTAAGACCAGCAGCAGAGGATGCTTTACCAGAAGCATAGACGCTTCGAGGAGCAAGCTTGGCCATATAGGAGAGCATCTGTGATTTTGCAGTACCTGGGTCTCCTACGAGTAAAGCGTGGATGTCCCCACGAGTCCGTGTCCCATCAGGCATTTCCTTTGCAATACCCCCGAACAGTTGAAGGACGAGTGCATCTTTTTCGATGTCAAGCCCGTAGATCGTCGGTGCGATACTTTGCCGCATTTTGTCATAGATCATCGGGTCTTTACTTATTTTGAGTATCTTTTTTTCATCTTCTTTCGTGACCTCGACTTCTTCAAATGCAAACTCTTTGCTTTCAATACTTACTGCATCCATCGTTTTATCAAATGAAGTAAGACGGAACGTTCCCCGATGTCGTGCCACGGAATGAAGAATCCCATTGACAATCACACGATCCCCTGGTGCAACCCCTCCCACTAAGTCATCCTCGAGGTACACACTGATACGTTCAGGTTGGGCACCACCACGTAATCCTTCCGGGTTCTCCTGGATCTCTATTTTCTGTGAATCAATGAAGGAAGAAAGCGACGTCGACAGTTTAAAGGATGACACCCGTCCGCAACCACCTTGATCTTCATAGCATTCAGAAGGCTCCTTTAGGATATCTTCATCCTGCTCAATCCTGAGGATCGCACCGCATTTCTGGCACTGGAATGCCGCGATCTTTAGTTTCGGTCGGACCTCAGTGATTTTCTTAACAAGACCTTCAATTGCAATAAACGTCCCCAGACGGTTCGCGCGTATCTTCCGAATCAAAATTTTTTGTGACTCAGGAATGTTCTTGACACGAAAATGCAGTTGTAACTTTTGCTCAACAGAAACATCAATGAGTTTCAGTGCTTCCTCTGCATTAAATAGAGTTTTAAACGGTTGACGAAGCAACAGTTCTGCAAGCTTTGGATCTGCCTTATCTACATCCCAATAATCAAGAAGTAAACTGCGTTTCTCAGGGTACTCTGTCGCAAGTGTCTCAATCTCTGCTTTACATTGGTCTTCAAAGAAGCCTTGCCAGGATGCTGTGAGACTCTCATCTTTTACTAAACGAACCATAGGAAAACCTCCCATATTCGTTAAACGTCATGGATATATAAATTTTGGCGGGTGTAGACGCCTTTCAAGTGGGTGCACGTGGTATACAGGTGACTGCCCGTCTGCATTCTCAACCCCGTTAACCCTCTGAGCATCGGCAGTCTGTGGTAAGGCTGCTCACTTCCGTGCCTCACCCGGTTCCCACAGTGAAGATAGGCACATGACCCTCCGGTCATATGCGGTTATCACCTCTGATCCCAAAGGACAAGGTGTCATAGGCAACAAACGGATCACGAGATACTCGTTACACCGCCTCTTAAGATCGACCCCAGCGTATCGGCGATTTCTGGTAACAGGGAACGCCTAGCTCCCCGGTCTATTCTACACCTCTCGCCATTGCTACCAGGAACGACGGCTAAGCTGTCGGTGGTAGTTAAATATTTGCACGAACAGAATGACAAGACCAACTGCTAAAAATGCAACATCACGAACCACTGCAATCCATGCATTTGTGAGAAGTGTCGGATCATTTTGTACATAAACTCTACCAGCATTGAACGCATCAAGGATAAGCAGATAAATGAACACTGCGATAATGATAAAAATAATCACGTTTAGATAGAACGACCATTTATTCCAAGTTTTTTTATCGACGGAAAGAATCGGGTTTTCGCTCATAGACACCAACCTAAAACAAGCATGAGTGAATAGATATATGAACATTATGTTTCTGATAAGGTTTAGAAAAAATCACTTAATTTGGTGTTTTTTACCTTATCGCTGATAAACATCGAATCAATAGATTTTTCCACTAGGGCGATGCGTTGACGTGCGTATACCGGGAGGTTATATTTCTCTGCGATCTCTTTAGAGATGTTCAGATATTTCTTCACAGACATCTCATGGACAGTAAGGGTTAATTTCCCGTTGCATTTCGTACAGATTCCTTGGAGTGGAATCCGTCGATAGGTCGTGTTACACAAGGGACAACGGACCGATTGCTTACTGAATGCTCGAAGGTTTCCCAGAATATCGGGTAAGAAATGTCGTTCGATGACCTTGTACGCTACATCAGCTTCATCGACTGCACGGATCTTCGCAGCAAGACTCAGCTGCACATTCATCTTCTCCATCATGGTCTTCAAAGTCTTATACAGCGATTCTTTTGGCCCTTCTGAGATATCATTCGTGTCATGGGTGAACCCAAACTGTTCGTATTGAAGTTCAGTTCCGAGTCGTGAAGCGACCAGTCCCATCTTTGACTCAAGGTTCTTCGAATGCTCATGTCGTAAGGTTGCCTCGTAGAATTCTAATGGATATCTGCTTAGGGTATCGAGGTTATGAGCTTCTTTATCGACCTCAGATGGATCAAGCCGTGTCGTCAAAATTAAGGGTAAATCCATTTTACCTCCTCGTTTATCAGGGATATACGCATGGGAGAAATTCAACAACGCATCCATGAGCAACATCAATCCATCTTCGTCACCATCGGCGTTGCGTCTTTTTGTTGCATGGAAAAAGGGATGTGCATAGCATACCTGTGCGGTTGTGAATCCAATGATTCGTGCTAGAGCTCCAGCGGAGGTGTGTGGTGCAAGCCCTACAACCAAATGACCGACTAAATCCTGGTTTTTCTTTATTTTATAGAATCGGTTGATACCATAAAACTTCGTTAATAAATCATCGATAAATTTTGAAACTTGTACAAAATATTCAGCGCATGCTGTCGAAACGATAACATCCTGGACTTTCAGCTCACATATCTGATCCTCATGTTCCAACTCTTTACCGAGATAATCTTTTGTGTAACCAAGTTCTTTTATTTTTTTCAACGGGACTCCGATTTCTTTTGGTTTGAAATGAGTCAAGGGTGCATCGGTCATATCAAATCTGATGGTCCCGTCTTTGAACACGTAGACGTTATGTTTTGCTCGTAATATTCCTTTCTCAAGTGGCTCAGGGGTTTTATGTTTTGATATTGTTCCTATGACTCCTTTGATGGTCTCTGGCAGTGTATGTTCTTTGACGTTCTTTCGTGCGTGTTCCAGTTCTTCTGATAGATTGATTTGTTGTTTCTCCAGTTTTCCTTCAATTACTTCGGTATGGGTACCACAGGTGCAGACCAGATGGAACGTAATAGCATTACAGTTCGGGCAACGTCGTTTCCCTGCCTCTACTTCGATGGTGACGTTCTCCGCTGCGTTTTTCACAAGACGTTGATTACCTCCGTAATCTCCAAGTGGGAAAAGGACGTGTGGTGGCGGTCGCATTTTTCGGGGGGATGCTTTTTCTGGTCGGCCCATCCGTGTACCGATGCGGAATGGTCCGCGGGCACGAAGAAGAACCCCTGCAAGTGTTGAGATATATGCAAGGGTGGTTTCCCCTTCTAAAGGATTCCTACAACGGTCTGTAGTAATAATGCTTCCTTCTTTGAGGTCAAGACCACAGCAGCGAAGTAAAGGGTAAGTATATTGATTGATTCTGAGTGTTCCTTCTCGTTGGGTGTGGAGTGCTCCAAGTTCTATAAGGATGTTTTTTATTTCTTGATTATTTGGAAGGATCAGTGTTTCTGATTCGTCACCTTGGATTTTTCCATGTTCTTTGATGTGATTTATAAGTGTGACGACATCGCTGATTGGGAGATCGTGCCAGAAGAGGTTACATGTCGGGTGTAAGGGTACGTGGTAATGTTCTGAGAGTAGGAATGCATCGGTTGATGTGGGATTCCGAATATCAATATGTCTGCCTAGGTCTTCATCGATTTTTTGTTGAAGACTTTGGTCTGCAGCTGCGACATTTGATGGGATGTTGCTCTGGGGGATACAGCAGACCATGGTTTGGAGCTCTTGTACCCACCATTCGTATGCATAGGCTGCATCCGGGAGATAGGAATTGTTTTCAATGAATTCCCCGAAGGGAACAAGGATTTCCCCAAGGTCAATGATTTTTTTTACATCGTTACGGATGTTCTTTACATCGTTGATTTGAATAAGGTCCCCGTTTTGTAAGAGAACGATGGGACCTTCGATTTGGTCGCAGGGTGTTCCGATGGTTCCTTTTCCTGGCCGTTCTGTCTTCATCTGGGTGCCGACGGTGATGAAACTGTCGAGAATAAACATCGATGCTGGGTTGATAGCAGTTGATGCAAGCCCTGCAGTGCGTGCCCGTCCGTACCTAAGGCGGAATCCACCTTTTCTTGAGGGATGGGATAGTACAGGTCTGCCTGCGATGACCTCACCGATGTATTTTGATGATGGCGGGATGATTGGGATTTCCCCATTTTCCTTTGTTGGTTCTACTCCTTTGTTGACGAAGGGTTCGAGGAACTCCCATCCTTTTAGTTTCATTTTTTTAATGTGTTTGTGGATTTTTGGTGCTTTAAGGCAGAGACCTTCTG
>CAZGIV010000099.1:0-8866 GCA_964526175.1 uncultured Thermoplasmatales archaeon
AATCCTAGTAATCCTGCGATGATTAAAAAGATACCAGCGATGAGTGGCTTGGAAATAGGTTTACTTTGTTGTTGGTTCTGATCTGGATAATAATCATTTATGGAATTTTCGCTTGAGGATGTCATCTCCATCTCGTATACCTCGTACCGATTCAGTAATAGTTACTTGCTTTTTATGTCTATTTCTTTTTGTGTTCGTTTTCGTCGTTGGCTCTCTTCTAAAATTCGTGGCATGATTGTTTTTGTTGCGTACCGAAATACAATGATGCCATAGACGACAAGGATTATTTGTAGGTACCCTATTTGAAAGAGGTTCGTCACACCGATTACGGTCGTGATGACTATCTGTAGGAGTATTGCAGCTGTAAGATAGGTAGATAATCTGTGTGCATACACTCCATATCCGATAAGAACTCCTGTTCCCGCGTGGAAGAGTATTATTCCAAAGGATCCGATGATTGCTGCGATAAAACTGAGGTTTATCTCTTGGAAGTTGCCGAGGATGATTGCTGCAGGGGTAAACACCGAGCCAAACCCCAGTCCCAGTGGTAGACCGTAGATTGTTGTTTCTTGTTTCTCCTGAAATCTCCCCATATTAAGCACGATGGTTTTAAAAAGTTGTTCGAGTATTGGGAAAAGAATAATGTAGATGATCAGACCAATATTTTGTGTGAGAAGTTCTATTACTGCTGAGATAAATCCGATAATGATTCCAACGATGAACATTAAGAAAATAAGTTTATCTTTGAAATGACCTTCATACCCTTTTAACCCGATATATAATAGGATTAATGCAGGGATGATGCCGATGAAAAGGCTTGTTTGCGGGATGAAGCTACTCATGGTCTTCTGCGGGTTTATTGTGAAGTAATATATTAATCATTGCCACGACTTACTAATTTATGTATATTAATAGAATAATAAAAGTATGTCATTTTGTATATATCTATATATATTTTCAAGGTGATGTGTTTCTTTTAATTCTTCAAGAAAAGATGGAAACGCCGAGGAGGAGATTTGAACTCCTGCGGAGCCGAAGCCCCACGAGCTTTCCAGGCTCGCGCCGTACCGGTCTGAGCCACCTCGGCAAAAACAACGACCGCAATACCATTCCTATTTATGTTTTTTTCCAGATAGATGGATACGTCCCCTTATTCATCAACACCCGTTCAAGAGACGCACAGATCCCCGTGTCCTTCTCAATAACTTGCGCAGAGGGAACCTCCATTTTAACCAACGCGACTCCTTCACCCTTCAACGACAACACTGCTGCTATCTCACCTTTCTTCATATCATCATCAATTTCAACGACCCCGGGGATCGCAAGATTCGCCCCATGACACAAGGCATCAACAGCAGAATCACGCACGACCACCTTCGGAACGACCTCAAGGAGACGCTCCATCGAAAGAATCGTCTTACGCAACAACGCATCATCACCATCTTCCTTCCAGAAGATATATGCATCCTTGACATCCTGCAGAGTGACTGCAGTATCCTCTGTAATATTCCCTACTCGTGTCCGTCTCAACTCCGCAAGCTGCGCGCCACACCCCAGCTTCTTCCCGATATCGACACATAATGTCCGGATATACGTTCCTGCCTCACACCCAACCCGGAACAACACCTCAGTACCCTGCACCTCTAGAACATCAAGATAATACACTTCTCGAGTCCGCCGTACTCGCTTCACTGCGGAGCGCAGAGGCGGCATCTGAGAAATCTCCCCCACAAAACTCTTACAGACCTCCCGAATCTTCTTTTCCTCAATCTGCTTATGAAGCTTCATTAAAGCAATATATTCCTTTCCTGCAACAAGAAGCACTTGTAACGCACGAGCGGCATCACCAAGAGCAACAGGAAGCACCCCGGTCACCGCAGGATCAAGGGTTCCTCCATGCCCTGCTTTTTCAAGTTCTAAGATTTCTTTTACCCAAGCAACAACCTGATGAGACGTCGGACCAGCAGGTTTGTCCAGATTAATAAAACCATTATGTAACAGTTCTCGAACCGTCCGATCCACAGGTGCTTTTCCATAATGTTTATTTGTACTCGCGGAGGCTTTGATCAACCGCTTTCTCTGTTTCAAGGATGGCAATGAGCTATTTTTCTCAGACATTTCAACTCACAGAATAACAGAAGGATATAAAAACTCGTTTATTCCCCAAGATAGCGTACGATAATCTCCATGATTTCCTCAGGGGTCTTATCCCCCGCATCAATGATGACATCGTAAAGGGAGGTATCTCGTACATCGATTCCATAATATTTTTTATACCGGGTAGCCTCACTCTTCTCCCGTTTCAATATCTCCTTTTTCCGCTTCTCAACCTCACCTTGCTCCCGTTTCACGATACGACCAGCACGGATGGTAATATCAGCGCATAAGAGAACCTTCACTGCAGCGATATGATTCTGAAAAGCAAGCCAACCAGAGAGTCGTCCCTCAACGATAACGTTTCCTTCCCGCAGAATATCAAGTTGATGCCGATCAAGTTCCTCATCTATCTGCCGATGAGACTCACAATATTTTCCAAATTCCTCAAGAGACATTTTATGTTTCTGGGCAAGTTGTCGAAAGATCTCACCTGAATAGACGTATCGCAACCCAAGTCGTTTCTCTAAAAGTTTCGCAACTGTTGTTTTCCCGGTTCCTGGAAGACCACTAATCGTGATCGTCGTCATAGTTTCCCTATTTCGCAGAGGGTCTGATGGTTTTCCGAACGTTCTGCCACCAGGTTGACCAGCTTATCCATTTTAATCCTTGTCGTATTAACTGGCCTGCTAAAAAAGAAAAAATCATATACAGAAAAAACCAGTTAGAAATAATTACAGCAGATCGGCCAAATAAAGAGACACCATCTCCCCAGGGGACGGTGAAGTAAGAATAATACACAAGGTTGCCTAAAAAGTAGGTAAGCCAGATGAAAATAGGGGCGATGAAGATAAACAAGAAGAACATCGATTTCATCATACCGCCTGATGACTGGGTTGTCATCCGCATTATTTGCGGTTGCATCTTCATAAGCTTCTGCACACGATTACTGTTGCCTTCCTTTCTTGCTTTGGTGATTTCCTTGTTGAATGCCTTGCTTGCTTCCTGTGCCTGGCCCATTGCTTTCCAGTTCGTAAACAAATTAGTAAAGAATGATGAAAGAAACACCACAAAAACCCCGGCTATCACGATTGTCAGTAACGGGTTTGCTCCACCGAATCCGATAAGGGGAGCAAACACAGAATTAAGAGAGAGCGCAATCATGTTTCTGATATTTGCATCGCCAAAGATTAAAATCATGACAAAAAGAAGAAGCATAAGAAGCAGCATTTGCCCTGCTTGAGCAACATCATTAAGTTTTCTCATCGTATCACCGGCTCGGCTTCTTTCACCGCTGCATCAAGTGCATTGTCATGATTAAACACGATTTTCACGGTCGCTCCAGTAAGGGTGGCATACGACATGGCTACTGCTCGGTTTATCATCTGATGCTCCGCGATTTTTTCAACAGAATCAGGATCTCGGTTCCGTGTCGTATCCTTCGCCCGTCGATTGTAGATTTCTTGCGGGTCTGCTTCAACAATGACGATAGCGGTTGGGTTTAACTTCCGTAACACCCACTCCGGTAACCCTGGCATGTATCCTTTGGGTGTTTTCACCGTGCAATGGGTGTCGACGATGACGTTTTTCATTTTACCGACCTTCTCAGCGGTTTTTATCTGAAGTTGCTTCTGCTGGTCCAGACTAAGTTTTCTCATCTCATCGCGGTCTTTAACCCAGTTCAGTTCTTTGGCGATATCGCTCATGACGGACCCGAAGGTGACAAAGGTAATATCCATTCCTTCTGCTGCCTTCTGCATCACTGTGGTTTTCCCCACCCCGGGTATCCCAGTTACGACAATGACTCCCATGGTGTTCCTCACTACTCCGCTCCGAAAAATCCTCTCAGAATCGGATGCATCTCCATGGCCTGTTCTTTTGCAATCTGCTCATACAATTGAATCATAATACCGACAGTAAGTAGCACTCCTGTCCCACTTGCGTTACCCAGGGTACCTATCGCATCAGCACCTGCTGCAAGGGCACCGACTGCAGCACCACCAATCACGGTCACGACCGGGATGTATCGTTCGAGTACTCTCCCTAATACACGAGGGTCTCGTCTAAATCCAGGCATCACCATACCCGATTGTTGAATTTGCCGCGCGACAGCTGTTGGTCCCATATCTGTAGTTTCAATCCAAAATTTCGCAAATAGCACCGACCCAAAGATCATGATTGTTATGTATATAATTGTTTTAATAGCGAATTGCCATGGCGCATGACCACCATACCCTCCACTGATAATAGGCATAAGCCAACTATTCACACCATTGAGGTTTGACAGATACCACGCTCCTCCAGCGATCGGCATTGTCGAACCACCGGATGTATCATATGCACCAATCCACCACTGATGTCCAATCCCGGGTAAACCCTGCAGTCCTGGATGTGTGTAAAACAGCAATGCGAACATATTGATGTTTGCTAACAGTGCAGACATCAGAATCACCGGGATGTTCGAAGCATAAATCAATCGAATCGGATAACGCCCTCGAGCACCTCGCACCTTCGCATGGGCTAGAGGAAGTTCGATCCGTGAAGATTCTGTGAACGTAACGATGAGGAAAATTGCGATAGTACCGAGTAATGGAACGATTGCGTTCTGATGACCACCATGACCAATGAACAGAATTTGGAACCCACCATCGACTAGCTCACCAAGGTTCATCTGGGACGCAAGATAATACGTTCCTGGGATCACACCTGCAGGAGGGTTTGAGACACTCAGAGGTTGTGACGCTTGTCCGGGTAACCAGTTGAAGAGCCCGGTGAAAAGAGATTGTGATACACCGGCAGCAATAAACAGGGAAATACCAGAGCCAATACCCCATTTGGAGATCAGTTCATCCATCAGGAAAACAAGGTACGCTCCCATGAACAACTGTAAAATGATAATCAGATTTGCCATTCCCTGACCGCCGACCATCGCAGTTAACCCAGCACTCGGGCTAAGATATCCATACACTTGAGGGATTGCTTCAATGAAGATCATAGCGATAACCAGGACTTTCTGTGTCCCCTGATAAATGGCTTTATCCTCTTTTTTTGTTAAATCGAGTTTAATGATTTTTGCGCCAACGAAGAGCTGAAGAATAATGGATGCCGTGACAATTGGTCCAATACCAAGGTGCATGATTGAACCTGATGCCCCTGCCATAATCGCGCGATAACTGGAAAACATATCCAGTACCTGCCCGCTGACCCCATAGATCATAATATTGGTTAAAACGAAATAGAGAATCAAACACAGGACGGTCCAGAATATCTTCGATCGAAAATTCACATGTATCTCTGGTTTTTGCACTGCAGGCCAGCGTTCGATAATTGGTTTTAAGACATATAAACGGCTCTTCTTCTCTTCTGCCATAGTAAAAACCTTTATTCTTCTATTTTAACCTCTCCGCCGTGTTCAGCAATCTTTTCTATAGCTTTCTGAGAGGCGGATTTCACGGTGATTTTATACCCGTGTTCAACGATCCCTCCACCTAACAGTTTATCAAATCCTTCTTTAGAGAGGTCGATTTCTTTCTTGCCATGGAACTTTTCGTCCAACTGACCAACATTGATGATTCGGTCATCCTTGACAAGACTGGCGTCTCGTTTGAACCCATGGACACCAAAATGATCGGGCATGTATTTCAGCATGTGCATGAACTTGTGTTTATGAAGGCCAGCGTTTCCTCTACCACCGCGTAATCCTGAGCCACGTCCGCCTTTCTTTCCTTTCCCATGTGTCATGGATCCTCTGAATCTCTTCGTCTTTGTTCGTGCCACATCAATCACATTCCAATTTTTTCTTCGTAATTTTTAAGTCGAAAGCACATAAAGTACTATATTATTATCTTTTCGGATGCGTTTTAAAAGATAAACAAGACATTGAAATCGCTCTTTTTTTTATTTTTTTCATTGTCTTTTGTCTATCTAGTTTCTTTTTGTGCCATCCTATTCTGGTTTATTTACCATATTGATATGTATTTTCGTGAGGGGTCAATAGCCGAAGAGTTTTTAAAACATTCTAGTTTTTATTTTTCTGCGGTAGCAAGTATTTATTATTTTTATCAAGGTCAATAAAAAAGTCAGCTACTTCATGGAGTTTATGAGAGGTGGTTCGTCCAAACGCCATGACCTCAGTTCTGCAACCAAGGCTTTTCGCATGGTCGAGGAGATCTGAGAAATCGCCATCCCCGCTGATGAGCACGACGGTATCAAGCTTTGGTGCGAGACGCATAACATCCATGGCAATTCCAACATCCCAGTCACCTTTCTTCGCTCCTCCATAAAACACTTGGAGCTCCTTTGATTGAACTTCAAATCCGATTTCCTCAAGTACGCTATAGAATGTTTGTTCGTCTTTGACATCTGCTTTGATCACATATGCAATCGCTCGTACCAGTTGACGTTCTGCGATTGCTTCCTTTAATAATGTTTTAAAATTTACTTTCTTGTTGTATAAGTTTTTTGCAGAATAGTACATGTTTTGAACATCGACGAACACGCCAATTCTCTGATCTTTATTTCTTCCTTGTGACATATTAAAGCCACTTCACCTTTACTAGGCTGAGAAAAGGAACATCTCTTATTATGATTTTGGTTTTCAAACTTTGGTTACATTCTATGGGTGGGTGGTGATTCGAAGGAGGGTGACGTCGTATTTGACGACTTCTTTTTGATGGAATTCAAACATCCAATTAATTGGAAACACATAATCCTTTTGATGAGAGATTTCTCCTTTCAACGCCGTGATCATTGTTACTAAGAAAGGGATTGTTTTTTTCAGATGAAGTGAATAGATAACATCAGAGATTTCTAATGCTTTTTCGATGAATTTCCGGTCAGCTTTTTGGTTGCTTTTCTGCGCTCCAAAGGGGGGGTTCATGAGAATGGTATCGCAGGGACTATCGACAGCAGTCACATCTTGAATGGTGTATTCTATCTGAAGACCATTGGTTTTGGCATATCTCTCTGCTATGGTGATGCTCTCGGTATCGATATCAAAACCATGAACTGTTTTTGCTCCCATATAGGATGCTCCTACCGAGAAAATCCCTGTGCCGCAACCAAGGTCTACCACTTTCTTCTGTTCGATATCTCCCCAGTGGTACGCCATAAATATAATATCTGCGACGATGGGGGCCGGTGTCATGTATTGTTCAAGCTGAGGAATCGGTGTGGTTGGTTTAGGGACTTTTTGAAGAAGTATTTCGAGTTGTCGTTGTTTCATTGTCGTACTAGGAAGGATTGTTTGTTTACTAATAGTTTTTTATCCAAAAATTTTATTTGCTCATCGTAGTTCTAGGGTTTCCTCTGGGCTCGTAGATCAGCGGAAGATCGCCCCCTTGGCATGGGGGAGGCCTCGGGTTCAAATCCCGACGAGTCCATTATCTCTGGTTTCTGTTTTCAATTCAAAAATTTTTTCTCCCCTCGTACGAGAGAAATAATGAAAAAGGTGATGGTTTTTTCGTTTCACTTGAACTTCCGGATTGCGCGTTTCCTCTGGAAAAAATTGAAAGATTTAATTTTAATGTATATTTTTTAATAATTTTATAAAAATACAAAAAGTATAAATACGAGTGAAGCTGTTTGAGGGGTATCATATATAAATAGGTATTAGTCAAATGATCCGAACAAAAGTAATTAATGATTCAACTGATTTGGTCTCCATTATTCGAGCATTCGATTCGCCGACAAAAAAAGAAGTTTTTATGGAGATATCAAGAGATTGGATCCCCAGCAGCCTTATTCTTGACAAGTTCGGTGAAGACGGTCAAGACGCCCTTGAATTCTTTGACAAAATGAAACTCGCAGAAACCAAATGGACAACCCCTGAAGATGGCATCGATGGGAAACCACAGAAAATGTACCGCTCCTTTTATTCACTTTTCAACATCAACATCTCCTGTCCGGTCAATGAAATCAGTGAAATTTTTAACGTCTCATCGTTAGATGATTATCGATTTAAAAAACTTGAAGAAAACATATGCGATTTCATCGGTGACACAGGAACTTTTGCAAACAAGGTTTCAGAGAAATTCAGCATCTCTAATACCGCATTGAAAGCATTAGTAAAACGATCCAATAAATTCCAATACACCGGATTAAAAATCACCAGAACGCTTCATGGACCTGAGAACGAATAAGTTTTTTTCACAATCGTTTTAAGCTCTCTAGTTATTTCCACTACAATGGATTACACGGTCATTGTACAAGCCTTCTGGATTGTTATCCCTATCTATGTTGCGAACGCAAGCGCAGTGGTCGTTGGTGGAGGAACCCCCATCGATTTTAGGAAAACATGGAATGATGGAAGTAGGATCCTTGGAGATGGAAAAACATGGAAAGGGTTGTTCGCAGGCACGTTCCTTGGGATGACTGCTGGGTTTGGACTTGCCGTTGCAGCATCCTATCTTTCAGCAAGCGAATATGACGTTCTTGGCCTTACAAACTTTGAGGGGTTCCCTCTGATGATCCCGATTCTTTTTTCACTCTGTTTTGGGGCGTTACTCGGAGATGTTGTCGAAAGTTTCTTCAAACGACGAATCGGCAAAGACCGTGGACAGGATTGGATTCCGTTTGACCAGATTGATTTCCTGGTTGGGGCACTTCTCTCATGTTTGGTGATAAGTCAATTCCTCTTCCTGTTACAATTGACACAAGGGCAGTGGTTTTTCCTAAACCTCACCATCTGGCATATTCTGATTCTTCTTATTGTCACCCCTTTGATCCATATCACTGCGAACGTTCTATTCCGAAGAATCAAGGAAAAAAATAC
>CAZGIV010000100.1:0-2629 GCA_964526175.1 uncultured Thermoplasmatales archaeon
AAAAGTAATATAAATAGTTAAAAATCTATATATGGAGATAAAATATGCAAAAAATCCGTTCGATGAATTTGTTAATTACGATAGGGATTATTATTTCCTTGATGATAGGATTCATCGTGCCAACTATCCCCGCTGGTTTTGTCACCTATCCTACTGATGGTATTTGGGAAGATACTTTTAATAATGAAGCAAGCCTGAAGCTAACGAACTGCGTTGTGAAAGGCGGTGAAATCGTCCTTGACCAAGAGTTTAGTCAAATACCCTATAATTTAGCACAAAAAAATAACGATGCGTACGCGTACCAATCATTTTTCTTTTTTCCCCTGGGACGATTGTTCTCTCCGAACAATCATCTCAGATATGAAGTCAAACTAGGGGATAATGACCGTTCGTATATGTCAACAGTCGACGATCGATATTCAGATCGGTCCTCGACTATGTTACGAGTATATGTCATCTATCATTTTCGTTTTAAAATCGATATTGATTCGGAATCTATCGATAATATTCATGTCCTTTGGAATGGAAAAGCAGACAGTAATTCTCGTGTTGATTTCTATTACTGGAATTCTAGCTATCTCCTCGTCGGAGGATGGGAACTGTTAGGTAGGAATCGATCAGATGGGACGGATTTTTCAGAGAATTTAACAATCCCTGGCGGTGCAGTGAACTATGCCGTTGATGATAATAATTATCTTGATATTTCTGTTGTCGCATCTTTTCCTCTTTTACGAAAAATTTGCACGTTATCGACAAATTATGTAGGATTGCTTGCACGGACCGAAAACGGGTACTCGTTGGATTATGCAAGTGCTGAAACAAAAACCGCAATTGACCCAACAAATATCTCGACAACGTATCAATCGTTTTACTGGGAGGCTCTCACATGGGATGATTATCAACCAGCAGGAACGAAAGTCCGATATCAAATTTTATATCTCAATGCAACTGGACACTATGTTGAAGTGGAAAATACGACATTACCTGGAAACAAACAAGGGTTTTTAGCTCCCCCTGTTTATCTAAATACCCTTTCAAATAATGACTATTCTACGAAATATAATAAACTAAAAATTCGGGTTAACTTGTCAACTTCTTCTCCTTCTATAACACCACGAATCTTCAGCTGGGCGATTACATGGCAGAATAAGACCCATTGGCAGGATTCGTTCAATACGTATTATCGAATTGATCAACGTACAAAGGTAAACAAAGAAAACGACACAATCATGATTTCATTCATTCAGGATGAATGGCCGTTATTTGGTTTTGATTCTGGGAACACAAGAGCATCGAATTGCAAAGGAGCAGCAACAAATAACCGGTATTGGTTCAGCGGGGAGTATGTTGGTGGAGGATTCCGCAACCCGGTCATTGGTAATGGGAACGTCTATATCCTCTCAAATCAACAAACACTTCACCAATATAGCGTTGTGCTCCCTGATGGAGTCATTGAGGGTGATCCTCAGACAAACCTATCTTCTGCGGCGTTTGGGTACGCTGTGGTCAATTCCCCTGCAGTCACAGAGGATCTTGTGATTATCGCAACAGGTCAAATGGCACATGGTGGCTCTAAAAATCATATTTACGGTTATGAAACCAAGAATCTTACCCGGATCTGGGATTTCTCCTATGCACAAAGTATATGTTATGATGCATCCCCAGTTATCTCTAATGATAGGATTTATATTAGCACCTGGGGGGGAGACAACGGGACTTACGTCTTCGATAGCAGTCGTTATACCAATAACAAACTGCTTGCAATAGATCTTGATGGGCAGCCGAAAGGGGAATATACCTTGCCTGCTCCAAGTTATTCTACCCCTGCGGTGATAGACGATTTGATCATTGTCGGATGCAGTTCTCCAGGGAATGACAGTGTTATTGCCCTGCATTATGATGGAACGATTTTCACAAAAATTTGGAGTAAAGCGGTTGGTGCCGTGGGTCATGCATCTCCTGTCATCTACGGGGATGCTGTGTTTGTCACCTGCGAACAGGTGACCAATAAAAAATCGGTCACAAAGATTGTTGCGATGAACATTAATGATGGAAGCATCCTATGGAATGCGACGCTTGGTACCCCCTCAGCCTCATACAATAACGTTGCTGAGTCAACTCCTGCGATATACGACGGCGTCCTCTATGCTGCGTCTCCTGATGGAACCGTCTATGCTCTTAATGCTGTTAACGGAACAACTCGGTGGTCAAACAAGGTATATACGTTACCACTTTTTTCCAAGAATGTCTTACTCTCCTCTCCTGCGTATGCGGATAACCATATCTACATTGGTACACCAGCAGGACTGATTTATTCAATAGATGCTACATCGGGAAATACCACCTGGACCTTTGAAACCTTCCCGATCTGGACCGCAGCTCCGGTCCTTGGGTCGCCTGTGGTATCAAATGGTTTAGTTTTCGTTGCTGACGAAAACGGTGTCTTATATAGTCTTGGAAAGTTTACTGCGTCAACTAAAGAAGTCACCGGTCGTATCATCTCTGCCCCAATACGATTACCGGAGGCGCTGTGGTGGGATAGATTTTATGCAGACGTCTTGTATAATAAAACCTTGAGTACTATCTCCTTTAAGTTATTAGATGAAAAGGGAAATCCTCTGAAGGATTT
>CAZGIV010000100.1:2729-8727 GCA_964526175.1 uncultured Thermoplasmatales archaeon
GGGCTGCGGGTGAAATCTGCGTCCTATACGCTGGAATATATCTTGGATAATACTACGCAAACGGTCTCAAAGGCGGCAGTGTGCACAGGTGAAAATGGGACAACAGCTCAGCAGCTTATGACCATGAATATCTCTGCGTTACCCTTTTATGAGAACATTTCCGCGTTACGTAGCCTTTATTTTGAGATTACTGATTTAGCAGGAAATACCGCCTCAAAAATAGTAACTTTTAAACAAGATATAAAAAAGCCGACATCACATATTAAAGCCCAACAGATGAAACAGAAATATAATACAACGTATGTTCGTATTAATGCTACAGCAAATGACACTGGGACCCTGAACGTCGATGCCAGCGGCATCCAATCTGTTGAACTGTATTATCGATATTCGCAAATTAATAACTTTTCCGGGGATTGGATTTTCTTTGCAGATTCTACAAAGTCCCAACCGACATGGAAATTTAACTTCACCAATCGTCCGAATCAACACGGCGGCTATTTTGAACTATGTACGGTTGCTATTGATAATGCAAGTAACGTTGAAGACTTCCCGTCTACTGGTGATATCTCGTTTTTATATGATTGGAAAGCACCAATGCTTCCCAGTTTCTCTAGTGATACATTATGGTTTAAGCAGCGACCGCAGTTCTCTGTGATATTCGAAGATGATTACCTTCTCGATACCATTCAATATCGTCCGAATATTGATTCCATATGGACGACGATCGCAAGCCATGTGAACTCAAGTATCTATAACACAAATGCTGTGGGTCACTCGTGGATTTTAAAGCAGGAGTATTGGGATCAGATGATGGAGGACGAGGTCTATTACTTGTATTTCAAGATCAATGATACCTTGGGTAATACGTTATCGATCACTAGTGATAACCAAGCAATTATCATCAGAAAAGATATCTCTGCACCGATTGTTACGATTAGCACTCCTTCGTTAGAAACAGATTGGAGCTGGGCTGATAACTTTACCGTATCCGGTCTTGGCAATGATCACAACGGGAGCGGTATTATGGACGCCTTGTTGTATTATCGTTTCTCTGATGATAAATCGAATTGGGGTAGCTGGACAACCTATGGTGATACACTTGATATCCCTCCGTATGAATGGGATTTCAAAGCCACCGATGGAGATGGGTATTACGAGGTAAAAATCAATGCCAGCGATTACGCAGGTAACACGATAGAATCTAGCGTTTTAACTATAAATATTGTTTCATTCCCAACAACACCTGCCCTTGTCTTGGTTGGCCTTGTCGTTGTTCTTCTGTTCATCAGTATGATTATCTATATCAAATGGAGAAAAAGAAAATAACCAAGGTTCTGTGTTATTTTTCCTTCATCTTTTTTAGATCTTCAAGATTGTATTCTGGGAAAAACAATCCAGCGTACCCGCAGTTGTTGCATTGCCATTGGTTAAGAAGTCCTTTGGAATAGGAGTCCGCTGACATATCTGGTCGCGTATCGGTGCTATGACATTTTGGGCATACGCGGACATATTTTTTTGGCATACGTTTCCGTTTCATTCAATAAAAATTGCTGGTCGTAGGGGAGTGGCGAACTTTATTTTCTTTGCCGGGTCATAGAGGTTCGTATCATCAGCACTGTAGATTTCAACAGGACAATGAAGAACGTCGGTAAGATAAGTTGTTGCATCGGAGAGGTGCTGTTTTTCATCTATCGGAATGATAAATCGACCACGGTCAATCTCACTAAGCATTTTAAGCTCAGAGGCAATCTTCGCAACAAATTGAGAGACCTGTTGGCCGAGTGGTTTCATTAATGGGTCCGCTAACGTGTCCTTAATCAATTGACCGACGTTGAAACTATTGTGAGCAGCAAGGTCTAATGCTTTCCTGAAAATTTCTTGTTTCCATGATGGCGATGTGTAGATACAGATCTTTTTAGGAGTAATCTTTGTGACCTTGATAATTTCATTAATATCGTCGATGACCCTGATAAGGAGATATTCTCCTACTTCGTCTTTTTCAGAGACATCCTGGGAATTAAACTCCGGATATGGATCATTGGATACAAACTGCTTATATCCTTGTGTCTCCCAGAGCTCTTCAGCAAGATGTGGTGTGATAGGCGTCATAAGCAGAATCCAGGTACGAACAAACTTGTGAAGTAACTTTTTATTTGCCCCTCCTCGTTTCAAGTACCATTGGAGGTCTTTTTGGATTTCAAAAAAGATTTCATTGGAGGACACTCGTAGATCTAACGTCTCAAACGCATGAAGCACTTTGTATATGCGTCGTTGGAGGCTGCTTTTAAGCCAGTTATCAAGGTTTTCTTGTTGTGTATCTTGTATTTGAGAGAGTTGTTGGATCAGTTTCCATATTGTTATTATCCGGTTTTTATATTTGAGTACAGTCTCAGGGTCCCATTCGATATCGACAAATGGTGACCCGATATGTAAATAATACAGACGCATTGCATCAACACCATAGGTGACCGCGGCTTCAACGATTGGTTCTGCGCCACCTTTCGATTTACTGATTTTTTCTTTTCCTTTTTGTGTCACCCACCAGTGCACAAAAATCCCTTGAGGACGTTTCTGCTCTGGCATGATCGCAACATGGTTCATGATGTAGACTGGGAAATGAACCGTCTTATGTTCTTTTCCACCAAGATTTATATCAACCGGGTACCAATAATCAAAATCAGATTTAATCGTCTGCCAGAGGGTGTGTCTCGGGGACCCGATCCCTTGGAACACGTAATTAAAAAATTCATCGGTCATCTCGTTAACGGTTATCTTTTTTTGGTTCACATATGAGGAAAGAACATAATATGCAGGATATAGCGTTGAATCTGAGATTGGTTCGATGATCCAGTCTTTTTTATAGGGAAACTCTGTTCCAAGCCAAGAGCCTCTTCGTATCGCGGCACGATCTCCAAACCAATCCAGGATTTTAGGAAGCTCCTCTTTGTATTCCTGTGGATAAATATGCATGGTTGCAGCATAGTCTTTTGATTCTTGGGTGAGTCGTGTGTCGCTATATTTGATAAACCATTGATCCGGAATTTGTTTTATCATAACGTTTTCTTTGCATCGACAGATGACCGGTTCAGAGAATTCTTTCATCGTGGTCGCGAGGTTCTTCTGGATGAGATCGTTTTTCACCGTGTCTTTAATTTCTGAGATTTTTATCCCTGCGTATTGACCGCATTTGTCATTTAAGATACCGGTGTGAAATTCTTTTTTATAGACAAGATCGGTTGCTTCGTTTAGCTTTTCTGTTTCTGTCTGGCTATGAATATGAAGGTGATCGCATGCTTCTTTTGCTGGGTTATTACCAAATCCTTTGACATCAATGATTTTGATTGCCTCGATTTTTTCTTTTGATTCGACGAGAGCGATCCAATCATAGGGTGCATGGGCTGGTACCGACATGACGATTCCGGTGGCAACGTTTGGGTCTGCGAATACACCAGCAAGAATCGGGACTTCCCTGTTTATTTCTGGGACGATACAGGTTTTACCAACCAAATCTTTCCCTTTAATTGTTTTTTTCAAAGGGTGAACCCTATCATATTGATACGAGAGTTTTTGTATGCATTCTTGAGAGCAAACCCATGTTTCATCATTTACCTGTGCGAGGTGATACTCGACAGTAGGGTTTACCCACATGTTGGTGACACCAAAAATGGTCTCTGGTCGAAGGGTCGCTGCCGGGAGAATCAGCCCATCTTTAAAGGTGAATTTCAGAACGGTAAAATCAAGGATTTCTGCAGAACCCCCCTGGGCGACGTCGGTTTCTGATTTATCGACTGCTACCGGTCCACAACTTGGGCAATAGGGTGCGAAATGTGGCTTTTGGATCAGAAGATTTTTTTCATGGAGTTTATGAAACTGCCATTGGATAAAGTGCTTATATCCCTCGGAAATGGTATTCATCAACCTGGTGTAGTCGATAAGGAAACCAAACCGTTTCCAGTAATCATCCACATAGACTTTACTGAAGTAGTTGACGACTTCGATAGGGTCAGTTAGTTTTTTAATAAACTCTTCTGAACACCCGTTTTGTTTTAACAGTTTAATGGTGTCTTTGTCCTGTCGTTCTACCTTTTTTGCAAAACCAACAGAGGGAATCCCTGATGCGTGGAATCCTGCGGGGAATAAAACATCATACCCTGTCATACGTTTATAACGGGCGATAACATCGCAATAGGTAAATCCGCGCAAATGGCCTACATGGAGGTACCCGGAGACACCAGGATATGCAAAATGAAGGAAAAACTTCTTTTGTTTTTCCTTTCTGGCGACATTGATGTTTGCCTCAAACCATTTGTTTTGCCATTTCTGTTCGACAGTAATGTAATCGTATGTGTTTTCTTCCATGGATGTAATCTGGTTGGAAATAAGGTTTGTTTTATATAATATTTCGTATCTCATTTTTATTGATTGTACACAGTTGAGGCCACGAAAATTTATATACCCTGTGCCGTATAAGAGTAATAAATTAATATAATAAGGGGAAAAATATGAAGAGAATACTACCAATCCTCCTAGTGGGAGTTTTAGTGATAAGTGGTTTTGGAGCAGCTGTTACTACCAATGTTCAGAGCACAGAAATGTCTGTTCAAGAAGAAATACAATTCTCCGAACCAGTAATAATGACACAAAATGATTATATTTCTGTACAAATCGCAGAAGCAACTTCCTATGCAACAATCCCTGGTAATCCTGTATTACCCGTGTATACAAAACTATTGACATTTCCTTTTGGAACGAGGATAAAGGGCGTCTCCGTTACTCCTTCTTCTGTTAAAATAGTAGAGCTTACAAAGGAGATACTTCCGGGGTCTCAGCCAACACCGGTTTCTGGTACGTTCAGAACACCATCTGATGAAAAGCTGATAAAAAACGACATGGTCTATTCGGGGACGAACACGTATCCCGTCTCTCGTTTGGATTATCAGGTTGGTGCTGGTCTGAATGGAAATGAGCATGTTGTCATTCTGTCGGTTAGATATTATCCTTTACTCTATTCGCCTGATCAACAAAGTCTTATTTTTAGTCCGAGTATGAAGCTAACAGTCACCTATGAACAAGCAAAGAATCCCTTCACTCTCTCTAGCGATACTAAATTACTGATCATCACCCCTGAGGAATTCGCTGCAGCACTGCAACCCCTTGTTGATCATAAAAATCAACATACCATTGAGACAACCCTGATGACAATGGAAGAGATCGCCGCTCATTCAACGGGACGGGACCTCCCTGAGCAGATTAAATATGCTATTAAAGATGCGATTGAAACAGATGGGATCTCCTCTGTTCTGCTCGTTGGCGGTGTTGATAAACTCCCCATACGACGAAGCTATGTGAGTCTATGGAGTTGGGATGAAGAGATGATAACCGATCTGTATTATTCTGACATCTATGACGCGTCTGGGAATTTTTCTAGTTGGGACACCAATAACAATAATCAGTTTGGTGAATCAAGTGATCATGTGGATCTCTATCCTGATGTTCATCTTGGCCGGCTCGCTTGCGCCTCTCTTGAAGATGTTAACATAACCGTTGATAAAATCATCCATTATGAGACTGAAACCTATGGCAGCGACTGGTTTAACACCATGATTTTTGTTGGAGGAAACACGTTTCGTTGGTCACCAGGAAATGATGGTGAGAATATCAATCAACTTGTCATGGGAATGATGCCACAATTTACACCACAGGTTATCTGGACCTCGAAAGGTAATTTTAATCGACGCACCATTTCGAATACCATTACGGAAGGCGCTGGATTCTTTGACTATTCTGGTCATGGATTTGAACATGGAATGGGCACGTATACTCCAACTGGCCTGGAGATGAAATATTATTTCACATCCTATATCAAGGATCTCCAGAACGGATATAAGCTCCCTATTATGTTTTTCGACGCATGTCTTACCGCAAAAATCGATTTTGTCCTCCAAGACTTTCTCAACTATCGGCAATATCGGGTCTTAAATATTTTAGCAAAGAT
>CAZGIV010000101.1:0-8710 GCA_964526175.1 uncultured Thermoplasmatales archaeon
TTACAACCAATCCAACAACACTGAAACCATTGTTTCTTTTTTTGTTGCTGTTAGGAGAAACTTTAAATGAACCTTCCATGATTCTGATTTAGAGGAACTAACTATGCCATATATGTATGAAGGATGGACATTATATAAGAGGGATGTCACCCTCAAAGGCGGACGAAAGCAAACGATTTATTTCTTTAGCAAAAGATCACCAAAAAGCGGCACACCCTGTGAATTACCACCAGGATACAGCGTCGGAGTCAACAAACGAACTAGTCTTCCCTACCTGAAAAAGAAGTAATATTCTTCTTTTTTCTCTTTTTTTTCTTCTATATTTTGTAAAATGCGATATATTTGGTTATATTTTTTTCATAAATCTAATATAATCAACGATTGTTCAGTACTATTGAAAGAAGCATCGATTAGCTAAGGAGAGGTATGAAGACCAATGGTTGGGAATGAAGAAGACGTTATCAGATACTATGAGCGTTTTTGGTCTAAATCAGAACTCTGGTGGGAAACTGATAAAACCCTCGCGATACACTTTGGTTACTATGAAAATGGTATTCGTTCTCATACCGAAGCTGTGCTCCACATGAATGATATCACTTGGAAACTCCTCAGATTGAATAGGAGCACACATTATCAAATCCTTGATGCAGGTTGTGGTGTGGGTGGTACTTCGATTTATTTAGCAAAGAAATACCCACAGGTTTCCTTCACCGGTATCAACATTGTCCCTACGCACATAATCATGGCAGATAGGTTTGCTAAAAAACATTCCGTTACTGCAAACACCTGTTTCCTTTTACAAAACTACTGTCAGACCTCGTTTCCTGATAATTCTTTCGATGGAATTATCGCCCTTGAATCTGCAAATTATGCCCATACGAATGAAGACTTCATAAAAGAAATATATCGTGTTTTAAAACCAGGTGGGCGCGTAGCAATCCTTGATGGATTCTGTACAGAAAAACCAATACCTTCGTCAATGAAAAAAATCTATAAAACCTGGTTGGATGGACGTGCCCTTCTGGGTCTGGAGCCGATTCAAGATTTTTCCGTATGCATGAAAAAACAAGGGTTCCGTGATGTCACCGTAAGCGATATCTCCTCTAATGTTATAAAATCTTATTTTTTTGGGGTTCTTATTGGCGGGTTATTCTTCATACCGGCATTGATTAAAACAATCATCCACATCAGAGATAAGAATAAGACCGATGATTTTGATTGTTTTATGGCAGTCTCCATAGCAGGAGGGATTCTTGCGCTCTATGGATGTTTTAAGTATTATTCAGTAACCGCGACCAAATAAAATCTCAAAATGATTCAGTGGGCCCGTTGAGATTTGAACTCAAGTCACTAGCACCCCAAGCTAGAAGGATACCAAGCTACCCCACGGGCCCAAGGTAAAACACCTATCTTCTTTTTCTTGAAAATCGTATGCGTGCATACTAGAAAGCCTTAATATACTTTATTAGATGAAGACCCTCTATGAATTTTGATATCTTTACTTGGCTTGGGTTTACTGCAGGGGCCATTACCTCTTTTGGTTTCATTCCACAACTGATCCGGGGATATCGAACAAAAAAACTGAATGACATCTCCTATTGGATGCCCTTAGTCCTTACTGGTGGTATGTTACTGTGGTTCACTTACGGGATCTTACGAAATGATATCGCGATTATTGTAGCAAACTCCTTTGGCGTCCTCTGTAACATCCTCTTAATAGTAATGAAAAAAAGGTATTCCTAGCCAGGAGACCCTATTTTTAAACAATATCTTAAATACTAAGATTATACATACATCCTGGAACTCTGGAACCATCTGATTCCATTCCTCAAGTGAACAGCTATGAAACAACGTACAAACAAAACAACCATTCTTGATACCATTGCTATATTCTTCATTAAAAAGCTGTCAAATTGTTTCTGGGAACTCGCAGATACCTGGTCATATAATAACGAAAAAATAGCACAACTCTATAATAAGACAATCGGAAAAGAATACCGCAATGAGTATGAAAACTGCAATATCTCATCAAAGGCAAACATCTTACATATCGGCTGTGGCGCGTACCCTCTGACCGAAATCATTCTCGCTAGCTGTACAAAAGGACACATCCTTGGAATTGATAAAAACCCTGACACCGTACTACGAGCACAACAAATGATTAAAAAAAACAAGCTCGAAAATCACATCACCATAAGACATGGTGATGGTCTTGATTTTTCTGTGGAAGATTTTGACGTCATCATTGTATCGAGTTGCTCCCTGCCTAAAGTAAAGATCCTTGAGCATCTCTTTCAAAAAGTACAATCACAAAGTACCATCATTGTCCGAGAGGTTGATATCGCAGCGAAAGATATCCTGAACTGTATAAATGAACACCCTGGTATTGAATTAATAAAGCAAGTCCGTCACAATCCTTTCCCATTTTTTGAGCCGATAGGATGGACTACATTCTGCCTGAAAAAGAAATGAGGAAAATCTTTTAGTCTCTTTTCATCTACCATTCGGTGTCAACTATGGAACAACCACCAGTAAAGCAGGAGAACATACTGAGACGACCGATAAAGTTTCTCTTCAAATGGCGTGCGTTTACTTACTATGAGATGATCTGCTACGTGTTCATGTACGCAGGGGCAATAATGTTTGCCTATGGAATACAAACCTATACCGTAGAGAGTTTAAAACTAGTGGTTCTGACGATCGCGACCCTCTATTCCGGATTTTTCGCAGCTCTCATCTGGAATGATATCACCGATAAGGATATCGATGTCGTGGTTCACCCGAGTCGACCGATACCGGATAGACGAATCAGTCAGTCGAAATTCTTCATAATAGCCTTAGTGTTTTCCGCAATGACCTTTCTGTTTGCAGTGCTTACCAGCCTTTGGTGTTTACTCCTCGTTGGTACAACTGCGTTATTTGTCACATTCCATAATAAGTACCTTAAGAAAAAAGTAAAATTCCCTGCCTATTCAGAGATATTTACCCCGGTCCAATGGTTAACCGTTCCGCTTTTCGGGTTCTTCGCTATCTGGTCTACGACCTCTTTAGAGGGAAACCTAAACCTTACGATTCCCTTGTTTGGGTTGCTCTCCATCAACATAACTCAACTTCTCCCAATGTTCCTTCTTGTCTTTTTCTCCTATTTCGCAGACGATGCTCATGATCTTGCAGAAGGAATTGTTGATGTAGAAGGTGATCGCAGACTTGATGTGAAAACCTACGCGACGTCATTTGGGGAAAAAACCGCGGCAAAAATCTCGTTTGCTATGCTCTTCATCTCAGGAATCATCGGTATCCTGCTTTCACTACTGACTCTACTTTCCCTTCTTTTCCTTGTACCATTTCTTTTATTATGGGTCTATACCCTCTATCATTCGTTTACACTTATAAAAATCACCAATGACCTTCAACGGAGGGATCAAGCAAAAATAGTTGGGAAAAAACAGTATGATTTCCTCCTCTTTAGCTATACCTTGATTTTCCTTGACGTGTTCGTCCAACTCATAAATCCTTTTTACCAACACTTAGCTACGGTAATAATCTAACAAGGAGTGCCATTTGTGCCCACATCCTATTCTCTGCCTCATCGATGATAACCGATTGCGGACCATAGGCTACTTCTTTTATGACTTCTTCACCATAATAGATAGGCATGCAGTGCATGAAGATCGCATCAGGTTTTGCTTTCCCCATAACATCCTCCGTTATAGTATAGCTCTTAAAATCTGATAGACGTTGTGGTCTTTCGTTGTCATACCATAAAGAAATCCAGGTATCCGTCGCAACGACATCTGCCTGTTCTACTGCTTTTATGTCATCAGTAATGGTTACGGTATGATTTTTCTTTGTCGCGATCGCACGTGCTTTTTGTACATACTGGTCTTTTGGCCAATATTTCTTAGGAGAAATTATAACGACGTTCATACCGACAAGGCTACACCCGAGGAGATACGAATGGGTAAGATTATCGTCTCCATCACCGATAAACACAAAATTCAAATCATCAAGTCGTCCTTTTTTTTCTTTAATCGTCATCAGATCAGCTAATATCTGACAAGGATGCTCCAAGCGATCTAACCCATTAATGACAGGGATGGTCGCATGCTGAGCGAGGTCCTTTAAGTTTTTCTCATCAATCGCTCGATACATGATTGCATCTGCATATCGAGATAACACCAGTGCAATATCTTCTGGAGATTCTCTTTTTCCGATACCTAACTCAGGTCCGGTCAGAAAGATTGCATGGCCCCCCAGAAGAGTCATGCCGACTTCAAATGAAATCCGTGTTCGGGTTGACTGACGTTCAAAAATCATTGCAAGAGTTTTTCCCTCTAGATACTTCAGTTGCTTCCCTGATTTCATGTCATGTTTCAGTCGAATTCCCAGGTCAATAATCTCTTTGATTTCATCTTCGACATCCAGGATAGAAAGCACGTTTTTTTTCATAGGACGGGCGTTACGTACCTTCCAAAAGTATATTAACATTTTGAAGAACTCATACGCAGTTTTATGGTTCTTCCAGTGGCGCTGATTCTCGTGGTATCTGTGAAAAATCAATGCGTTTCAAATGACAATGGACCCTGGGTCGAGGAGCAAACTGTAGCTTTGTGAAGAGTCGTTTATGGAGAGAATGGAAATCGAGCTCGACTGACACACCAACACCCTTCGGCGGGAGGAGAACCTTCAAATTCACTGCATTATGCCCAAGAAGAGGTGCTTGACGCAATAAAACGATTTTACACTCCCCCTGCAGCGGGATTGTCTGTTCTTTATCTGTGAAAGTACCTTCTAAACGCCCAGGTAATTCACTTAAAATAAATGCTTTATAGAACCTGCCTTTCTTATGGGGGTCAATATACTCGTAGCTGTCCGTTGTTGACCAAAACCGTAGCTGTATCGTTTTATCCTCTAACCGTCCTATCAGCTCTAAATCCGCTGGATAGTACAGGTCATAGTTTTTTACATACAGCACTTTATTGTATTTGAACCGGACATCGCAGAACTCCCAATATCGTTTCCCATCAGGGGTCACATACAAGGCTCCAAATGAAGGGCCTTCAGATACCCAGAACAAGGAATTACCAAAGAACAGACTCCAGGTATTGTCACACACGCCCCAGACCCAGTCATACCCGAAAGGATTATTCTCTGAGGTAAAGCTGATTCGTTGTGGGATTTTGAATCGATGATGAGACAACCACCATTTTGTGAGATGACTATAGGTAATAATCGTTCGATGTGCCCCTGAAAGCGCCTGTAGTGGGTTCTGGTACGACCAGTTCCCCCAGGCATGCTCCAGGTACCCTTTTCCTTCAATGCTATAAGATTCTTTCCGTAACGTCATGGTCCCTGTGATATCGCAATAGGGGAGGAACCCATACCGGTAGAAATTCAGCCCGATCGGCAGATTCCCCTGTGTCGTCTCCTGAGCAATCCAATGTGGTAACGAACGTGCCGTGTAATCTAAATCAACGGATAGGTCTTGGTCTTTATCTTCCACATGAAGATGGTATTTTGGGTATAACCCCTGAAGACTTGACGTTTCATAACGAAGGTCAAGTTTGTTTTTCGTATGAGAAAATTTCGTAATCACATCATTGATGTCTTTATGAAGCACCCATTTTTTTGAGGTGATATCAAACAGCACATATTGGAAAAAACAAGATGGCGTCTCTCGTTCATACGCAAACGAAGTCATCAGATTCCATCGTCGGTTATCCTGTCGGGTTTGAAACAGGACCTCACAGGTCCACCATTCCCTCATAACCGGGTCATGGTCTCCTTCTTCATGTGGAGTCCAGGGGTTTATTGGATCATCTGCTTTCATACCTCAAACCTATCTCTGTGCCAGCCACTGGCGCACTCACAAGAAATATATCAAGGAATTATAACCTTTTTTAAAGGAAAACGTCTTAAAGGTTTAAATGCGGCAGTTCAATTCCGAGAAGTACGGATTGTGAGTGAATCATACCTACTCACGGTGACTATGCTACAGAAATTGTTTGCGCATCTGGAAACCATGCGGCCGTACACGCTTCTCTGGTGTGGCCTCGTCAGTCTCCTTGGTGCGTGTCTCCTATATGGTGACATTCCTCCCCTTAGGACCTCCTTGCTTGTCTTTTTCATCCCGATTACGGGCTGGATCGCTGGTTTATACCTCGCAGATTACTATGATAGAACATTAGATGCAATCCAGAAACCACATCGACCAATTCCCTCTGGGCGGATTTCCCCCCGCGAGGCGTTGGTTATTGGTGCTGCGTATGCTGGTATTGGGTTAGGACTTACCGTCCTCTTCCTTCCACTTATTAATATTGTATTAGTCCTTGTTGCCGGTGGTCTTGTGTTATGTTATGCAAAATTTACAAAAGCACGAGGACTTCTAGGAAATTTTAATCGAGGTGCTATGACCGTTATCACCTATCTGTTTGGAATTTTTTCACTTTCTTCATATTCATCAATACCTCTCTCACTCTGGATGCTTTCGTTCGTGTTTTTCTTCCATGATACCAACAGCAACATTATCGGAGCAATTAGAGACGTTCAAGGGGATAAAACAGGGGGGTATATGACCACACCGGTCCGGTATGGGATTCGACGCACCCTTCTCCTCTCTGTACTTCTTAGCGGATTATACCTCCTCCTCACTGCATGGATCATTAATGTCTACGCTCTCGTTCACTATCAGGTGTACTTCTATGTGGTGTTTTCAGCAGGGATCCTGATTCTCTGTGTCATGTACTTGATTTTATTTACTTCAACTCAAACTCTTACTCAAAAACAATCACTCTATGCTCATGAACTATTCGTCACAGAACGTATCATCTTCGCATCCGCCTTCATTATTGGAATAGCAACGAATTATATGCTCTCATTTTCCATATGTATTTTCTCTCTTATTGTCACGCTTTTTTCCCAACACCTCCTCAGAGAACGTTATGAGTTGACATAGAGACCATGAACTGTTTAGTAACCGGAGCCTCAGGCTTCATAGGATCTGCATTGGTCAAACGACTTATCCAGGATGGCCATCATGTACGAGCGGTTCTTCATACGACTCCTCCCCGTCAAAGGGATCCTCAAGTTGAATATGTCAACGCAGATCTTACTGAACCAGCATCATTATCAGGTCTCATTTACGATATCGATATCGTCTTCCACTGTGCTGCCCTCGTGAAAGATTTCGGGTCAAAAAAAGAGATTATGAACGTAAATCTCAAAGGAACGCAGCATCTAGTCGAAACATGTAGTACTAAGATACAGCGGTTTATTTTCCTTAGCCATCTTCATAGCACGTCAACAAAAAAAATAAAGGGATATAGCTATTCAAAAGCATTAGCGGAACACTTACTCTTAGAAAAGCATCGCACAGAACAATTCCCCATAGTTATTATTCGACCGGGAAACGTTTATGGGCCAGGTGCTACAACATGGTGCCTTCGGCCACTTCAAGCGATTCAACAGGATCGCATCGCCCTCATTGACAAAGGGAATGGTCTTTTCCTTCATATCTACATCGACAACCTCATCGATGGTCTTCTATCTACCATGAACGCATCATCAATTGACGGAGAAGTCATTGAAATAACAGATGGAGATAATAACACCACCTGGAAAACCTATCTGAACGACCTTGCTGCTATAGCTGGAAAACCACCGATTACACGGACCATGACAAAAACCACTGCTCATCTGATCAGTACCTATATGATGATGCGATACTTCCTGTTAAATAAAACTCCGCTTCTTACTCCAACCGCTGTTCATATCTTCACTAGTCGACGAACCGTTTCGATCGAAAAAGCAACAAAACTCCTTAGCTATTCCCCATCAGTTGACTACACCGAAGGAATGAAACGTATGACTCTCTGGTTGAAAACTGAACATTACATTTAAGAAAATCCCAATGTTTAAAGAAATATAAATCATATCAGAAAAGAGTACCTCTCATGTCGACCTCAATCCTTGAGCGATTGTTTTCAATCCTACAAAAAATTATCTTCAAACAGATTGGTAAAAAAATAACAACAAACGCTCTGAAAAACATCATGGATTTATTTTTTATGCTTTTTGAAAAAGTAGGATGCAAATTTGAGGTTATTTCAGAGATATATCTAAAATTGTACCAGGAGATTGTCACTAAAGAAATAACCATGGCACAGATCTTAGATCAGGATAGGGTTCTTGTCATTGGAAGCGGCTCGCTCCCAGCAACACCAGCTATTATTGCACAAAACACGCATGCACAGATAATTTCCATTGATAAAGATTGTGCCGCAGTAAAAGAAGCAATGCACTACGTTACTGCTCATCACCTTGAGCAAACAGTTTCGATTCAATACGCTAATGGGCTTACCTACCCTGTCGATCAGTTCACCGTAATCGTTGTTCTCTATGGAGTAAAACAACCTATGGAGCTATTTAGTCATCTAGCAGACCACATCGATCAAAAAACCCGCATCATCTATCGGACTATCACGGATACTCACGGCAGGATTAAGGATAAAACGCTTGATATTTCACAATACTTCCTTATCAAAAACCAAACACATACCGAGACACTTGGGTCGTTGGATTCGTTTCTTTTAATGAAAAAATAATCCGTTGAAACCATATTAGAATTTAAAATCTCTCTTATAATAACGTCGGAACGTATAATTCGTAAATGCCGGAAGAACCGCTGATGCATTCCTGACAATAGCAAATG
>CAZGIV010000102.1:0-8490 GCA_964526175.1 uncultured Thermoplasmatales archaeon
TAAAAAAAAGAATTATGCTTATTTTATTCTGGTATAACGGACCTGGCGGGATTTGCTATGAGTCTCTCTCGTTGTTTTTACCAACAAACGGGGTTTTAGACGGGTTTTTGGATTTTCAACATCTCTTTCTTTTTTCTTTTTTTCAGACTGACGATTTTTCCAAAACTCACTATCCCTCAATTCACCAATTTTTTGGGGGTGAATCAAGAGGGTAGGCGGGTATGAAATGAAAATAATCATACAACCAACCGTGGGCCTGAGCCAGACCGCAGAGCTGGACGTGGACCCACAAGAGCTAGTGAAAAACGTGAAAGAACGGGCCGCCGTCAACCAAGCATACGACCCGAACGGCGCAGTCCTAGTTTACGAGGGCAAGCCCCTCGACGACAATAGGCGGCTCAAAGAATTCGGCATCAAAGAAGGAACGACGCTCCGCCTCACGCCGAAAAACCAGGAGGGAGGGTACAACCCTCCTCCCCTCTTTTTCAGAAACCTCCCGATGGATTTCAAATCCAGGGTAGCACACGAGGCGAAAATGATACGTGCGAGAGGTTTGCCCATAAGACCAATTGACCCGCGCCACTGGGTCGCGCTGATCCAGGGAAAAGGAAAATGGAGAGGGAAAAACTACCCGGTGGAGATCACACTGTCATATCGCTACCCCTTCACGCCACCCAAGGTTAGCTGGACAACGCCCATGACTCCCTACCATCCGAACATATTCACGCACAGCGGATGGGTTTGTCTGAACATACTGGACAATGACTGGCGACCTGACTATACGCTTATTACAGTGTATTGCTCGCTGGAATGGCTGCTAGAGCATCCGCATTACGAAGGGCACCGCAGGCCAATACAGGCATTGTGGTCCCATACCAGCAGTTGGTGAGATCATGCGCATCAGTTCGCTTGTAAAGAATACGTTTTGCGACATGACCCCCAGCGTGAAAATCATCACCAAGGCCGAGCTGGAACGGAAGATAAAGACGAAAAAAGTCCTTATCGACGTGAACGCAGTGACCAAAATCTTCGGATTCTTTGCATCGCGGGGCAACATTGAAGCGGTATGTCTTCTCCAGGGAAGGCTCTGTGGCGAATATCTCCTAATCAAAGACGCGCACCTATGTACGAACGCCAAGGCAACATCGGTTCACGTAACGATTCCAACAGAAAGCTTCGCGGAGGCAGCGGCAGGCGCAAACGGTAACTACGTGATTGGATGGGGGCACTCGCACCCGGGATTCGCGGTCTTCATGTCGCCGACGGACGAGGCAACGCAGAAGGATTTCCAAGCTCTCTTTTCGGACGCCGTAGCCATGGTCATGAACCCATTCAGCCCACAAGGCATAGAGTTCAAGTTCTTCCGCTATAACGACGGCAAGCTGGAGAAAATGCGATACGACTTCCTGGTGAGCAGAGATGACTGAGGCAAGGCAAGTTCTCATTAAAAACTGGAATCAGCGGAAAATAAGCAGTTCGACCGTGCTGGTCGGCGGATGCGGAGCCACGGGCTCACAGACAGCGGTCATGCTGGCCAGAATCGGCGTTGGAACCATCGTCGTAATTGACAACGACGTCCTCGAAAAGCACAACATCTACAACCAAATCTACCGGAAAAGTCAGATAGGAAAGACGAAGGTCCATGCGCTTCAGCAAATCATTGAAGAGATTTCAGGGTGCGAGGTCATCCCTTTAAAGGCTAAGCTTCAGGATGCACAAATCCCTGGATTGGAGCCAGACGCGATGCTCGGCTGCTTCGACAATGCGGCCGCACGCTTCCTGATGAACTTCCTTGCCATCAACGAGGACACGCCTTACATAGACGCGGGTATCGCTGGTTACATGGGCAGCATCCGAACCATCATCCCAAAGGTTACGCCATGCCTCCAGTGCTGGCTCTCGATGATCCCAAACAACGGAACGAAGGCCGGCTGCTCCAAGGACCCGATACCGTCTACATATTTCACGGCCTCATATGCATCCAGCCTTCAGGTCATGCAACTTGTGAACCTGCTCTTCGGAAAAAAAGTGGATCCGCTGGTAACCTTCGACCTCGAAAGGGGAAACACGATGGCAATAAAGCTCATACGCAACGCGGAATGTGGCCTATGCAGCCAAACCTGATCGAATCATTTCAGCGGGGCATGCACATAATGGTCCGGTTGCTCGGCTTCACGGGAAGGTGGATAGTCAGCTATCCGAACGGGATTTTCTACATCCTGTTGATCATCGGAGCGATCCTCGTCCCATACTTCGCAACATTCCTGCTGATAACGATGCTCTGCTGGGCGTACGGAGGATGATGGTCGAAGTCATCGAACCACCAAGCCTTATGCAGGAGATCACGACGATGCTAACGGTCTTCCTCTGTTTCATACTAATATTACTTGCAGTATGGTTCGCGACGAGCCGCTCCTACGTTCCCGCTTTCTTCAGCATGGCCGGGGCAGGGTTCATAATCTGGGTTATTGGCGCAATCAAAGGTGCGTTCAAAAGATGAGAGAGAAATTTCAGAAAAAGACCCTTAAAATCGTGGCCCTTGACGACTTCAACTCCAGTGAATTTCTAAGGAGAATGCACAAGGCATCGGTTAGCGTTGAACTAGCGATAATCACCGATGCACGAACGCACATTTTCCTCTCAGTCTCTGACAGAACCATGTTCAGGCAAAACGTTGCAGGGGAAAAAATTGAGATGATGAAAAGCATGCTTGACGGCTGCGGCTGCGAGGAGATGGAATTCCCGGCACTTGAAAACCCCAGCGCCTTATTCCACGTCGTAGGACTTCCATTCGTCGCAAAAAATCAGATGGACGTGCTGGTCTCCAAACACCTTGATCTAGGAATAAAAGCCTGCATCGTGGCGAGGTTTGCACCGATCCAGTCGCCGAACCTGAACTGCCTCTTCAAAGTTTCTTTCTCAATCGCACTCTACGGTTCAAGCCCGGAAACGAGGAGGAACATAGCCATAACCACATCTCTCATAGGGGCCATCTACGACCAGAACTCCATTAACTTAGTCATGGACCGCAGGCCGAAGAAATGCATGAAAAAAATCCTCATGGGCAAGCAGGCATACAGCACGCTCCTTGAGCTGAAGCATGCCATAGCATATTTCCAGTTACCGCTCACTTATGGTATAGAGCAGGTAAAAAAGATGAAGTTCCCAGTTCCCAATGTTCCTTTCAAAGGCATCGAGCTGGGCGAACCCGCTGAGTTTCATATCGGTGAAATTGACTGCGTCAGGCTGGAGCCAATGAAATTCATGGAACACGTGGCGGTCTGGGGAGCTAGTGGAACAGGTAAAACAACCTTCCTCAAAAACATGCTATTCAAGTTACGGCAAACTGACGTGAAATTCTGCATCCTGGACTGGCACAACGAATACCGGGATATAGCAAGCGACCAGAACGGAAAACTGCGCGGTGATACGATTATCCTGAACCCGTTCCTTGGTAATCTTTCAATCAACCCACTTGAACTATTCGAGACAAAAGCACCAAGGGAGATCCTCGTCTGGGAACGCATTGAGAATTTTGTATCGCTGATGAAGCAGATGTTCATCATCGGTGAGATACAGGAAGCAAGGCTTCGTCAATCACTAGCCAGCCTTTATGCAAACAAGAACGACCCGAACATCAGCGAGGCAATCATAGCGATGTCTGACAAGGGCATGAAGGCACTGATGTTGAAACTGGACAAATTCACCAAGGATTTTTACGGTAGGATATTCAACCGTCCTCGTTCCTCCCTCTCCTTCCCACAGCTCCGCAGAAGGAACGTCATCATCGAGCTAGGCCAGCTACCTACCGAGGTTAGAATGTTCTTCTCCTGCGTTTTCCTAATCTTATGGTGGGACAGCCTCAGGATGGATGACCTCTCGCCACACGTTCTAGTCCTGGACGATTTCTACCGCTACGCGGATCTCGAAGTAATACGAAAGATGTTGTCAGAGGCACGCAAGTTCAAGCAGGGTCTTATCTGTTCACATCAGGGACCATACCAGCTACCCGAAGGCATCAGAGAGGAAGTCGTTCGAAACACTGCGACAAAAATAATTTTCCGCCAGGAACAGACATGGGATAAACTCATAGTCAGGGATACACTGGGCGGTCTTTCAAAGGAACAGCTTGAATCCTTGTCTTATTTAGGAACTGGACAGGCAATCGTTAAGCTACCTTCGACCAACTTCCCGGTCAGGGTCGACCTGCCACCTCCGCCTCAGACGAAACTCCTCCTTGACTGCAAGGTCGAAGAGGCGATGAAACAATTCGCGGGTGAACCCGTCCCATACGTAAATCCTGAGAATGAACAACCATTGGAGAAGAAATTCCTCGAGGCCTTGATTGAGAACCGAGACGCACCCTTAACCAAGGTAATAAAAGCTCTGGGAATAAAGACAAAAAGAGGCTACGATCTCAAGAATAAATTGGTAAGCGAAGGGTTCCTTGCCGAGGAGAAGGTAAAAAGAGGACTAGGAAGACCGAAGGTTTATTACAGATTAACGGAAAAGGGCCTGGAATACGTGGACAAGGAACAAAAGAAAACCGCACCGCAATACGGGAAGGTTGAGCACATCATAATCAAAGACAGGGTCGCATCAGTGCTTAGAGGTTGGAAAGTTGAGGTAGAAAAGGGTTGTGACGTCAGGGTTGAGAATGGAAGAGTCAAAATCGCCATTGAAGTCGAAACCGGAAAGTCACACGACAAGGAACAGATTCTCAGAAACGTGGAACGTGACTCGACTTGGGCAAATAAAATCGTGATAGTTTGCACCAACCGGGAAGCAAAGAGCAAAATCGTTGAAGATCTCCAGGCAAAAGCCCAAGAGGTTATTGTAATCACGTATGCTCAGATAGATAATCTCCCTGAAATACTCAAGCTTTAATCTTCCCAATATTTTCCTTAAATTCCTCCCGTAAAAAACTGTTCTCTTCCCGAAATTCTATTCTCTTCCCGTCCCATGAAGGGGGGAAGGAAAATAAATTAATTGGGCCCTCTCTTTGCATTGGTTGTATTGGTTGTTGTTCCCTCTTTGTAGAAAGTGAGATGGGTAACCACGCCGAGGCGCGGTTCAATGGCAAGTTGGGCTAACGGAAGGCAGGCCGTCCGTTCATGGCGCATGCGCCATTTCATGAGATGAGGATGTTTTTTAAGTTTTTACCATATTTTTATTAGTATTCATATCTATGTTTTCTTGGTAAAAATTTTTAACGATTCTTATTTGTTCAGAATAAATCCATGTTAAAGCTTGTATTGTTTCTACATGAAAATTACTAAATGGATTTTGTATTAAAATTGCCTTTTCAATTTTCTGATTATTAAATGATACTGGATAAAGATTGAACCTTATTGCATCTGGATTGGGATGAGACTTATTGCATAAAACTGTGTAAAATTCCTTTAATTTTTTATCTTGGATCTTGCTTTTAAATAAAGCAATTTTTGTCTCTGTATTGATTGGAGAATTCAAATATTCCTTGATATAAACAGGATTTGTTTCTACGTATTTTAACAAAAATAAATCTTCTACCAACGCTCTCAGTAGAGGAAATACTGCATGAATGTTATTGCGCCAAAGACATAAAATGATACCTTCAAAGAAATCTTGATCCCTACCGAAAATAAATTTCGCAAATATTATTTCATCCGTTCCAGTTATATTATCACAGTTAAAATAAAGATCACTTTTTAGATTCAAAGGTCTATTAACTTAGGCAAATAATCTTTTAATGGTTCATGATGAGCTAATAATTTTGGAAGATTCGCATGATAATCACGAAAACCCTTCATTATTCTTCTCTCTTTAAACCTTTGATATCTTTCTATTCTTAACATAATAATCGATATTAGAAATAAATAATAATCTTTATTTTTTTCTATCAGAAACCTGTAGTATGTTTTAAAAAAAAATTGGGATTATTAGATCGAAAAAAAACACGTACAAATATAGGGAAAAGCATCTAATATTTTAGAACGTATGGTCCTATAAGTTCTGGCATTACTGATGCTACAAATACTTCTATTTTGTTTTTCATAATTTTTTATCACCTATTAATTAAATTAAAATTCATTTAAAATAGCAATATCCTGAAAGGTTGTAATACCGGTCTTTACATTATTTATGAAATAAAATCTTTGTGTATCTCTATTAACCGAAACAGCAATTTCTTTTACATTTGGATAATGATCCATATTTCCACTGTTGTGTTTTGGTTTTGTTACCGCAGAAATTAAGAAATCAAAACTGGATACTTTTTTTAAATCTCTATTATCTAAAGGATTCACCCAGTTAATATCCAATTCTCCTTTATTAGTTATACAAGATTTTTCATTTCTCAGAAATTTAAAATCCCCAGAATGTCGTCCTTTACTGGATGAAGAGATTTTTGCTTCCCAACTACTCAGAATGTCATCTTTTATTTTTTTATCGATTTTTGAATTGTTAAATAAAATTCCCATTTTACCCCAAATTTCTCCATTACTTGTTATACCACAAAATCTCCCATTCATTCCTTCAGCTTTTGACATCGCTTTTGCTTTATATAATAACTGTCTAAAATTATTGATCGGGTTTGACTTAAAAGGAAAAATGTAGCCAGTGCCTAGATTTTTATATCTTTGACAATTATTTGAAAAAACCATTGTGTAAATCCCGTTATTGGAATATCTTCCGTATGTGATTGGTAATCTAACCATTATCTTAGACCTTTTATCAAGATGATAATTTCTCCAATTTTTTCTAATATTTTTTTGATTGTTAAGGTGATCTTCCCACAATAGGGAACCGATTATAATAACACCACCTTTCAAGTTCCAATCATTGCTCATTTTATTCCTCCTTTACTAGATATGTGCAATTTATAATTTCTGATACATCATGTTATAAGATTTAAAATAAATAATTCCAAATCCTTTATTGTTTTTTAGTTTTTGATACTTCTGAAATCAAAGAGTAATAACATTTATCTGTGTTAAAAAAAGTATTGCAGTTTCTATTACCAGAACTAAGGTAAGTGCGATAAGCACCCAAGTTAATCTATTCAGAGTCTTGTCAGATTTTATAAGGGCAAGAGTTAATGGAAGAACGTAAGCTACCCAGCTACTCGAATAATCCGGCATTCCCGAATGTTTTTTGTATTCCGCAATTTTCTTCAAAGCAGTGTCAAGTGCCTCTATATCTTTCCTTTTTACATCTAATTTTAATGACATTTTTCCACTCTTTAACGTCTAAATGCCTTATTTTTTAGCTTTTCTCAATTTCTTTTTGATTTCTGACATACAATAACATTCTATATCTGGATAATCATGCCCTGCGTTACCTCCGCTGCCAAAAACGCTGAACCCCCCATTCACGCTTCTGGTTCCTGGAACGCATATTTTCTTAATTTTCCCGTTGCATTTTTCGACGATAAATCCATCTTCAGTGGATACAACGCATCCAGCCTTTTTACTCATTTTATTTCACCTTTTAATTCTTTTAATATTTCCCTATATTTGGGATTTATCCTACACACCTGAACATTTTTCTCACCCATCTTTATGTCCTCACATTTCACCATGCCGAGATTTTTGGCAATCCCTACATATCTCTGGACTGTTTTGGGATTGGCATCCACACACCTTGCGATAGAGGACGGGGTTTGTTTCTCATTTTTCACAAGGCACCCGCATATATCTTTAAGTATTGCATCCGTCTTGTATTGTTTACCTCTAACTACCATCATGGGTATTCAAAATACAATCATGGTTAAAATAATTTATGGTTGCTCATATAGTTTTTTCAACATAATGATATAAACTAAATAATAAAAAAATCATCTTTTATCTGATGCCCTTTTTCCTTTCCTGTATTCAGCGACCTCTTCCCTTATCAATTCCAGGATCCGCACGGCCACCGGCCGCAGTTCTTCAGGGAAACCTGCCGGTTCATACCTCTTACTCTCCTTCTCGTAATGGCCGACCAAGGCGTCCATGTATTTATCCAGGAGAGCCCTCTCGCCGGAGAGAATAACGACCGACGTCTCGGCGAGCAAGTTCGCCTGATTTCAAAAATAACCAAGAGCATATCGGCTAGGGCAGGGATTAAGAAACACGTCAGCCCGTACGTCATAAAACCATCGGCGATAACCAGCGACTTCAACAAGCAGATAAACCCGAGAATCATCCAACGGAAAACCAGGCACAAGAACGTGGAGACGACGCTCAGGTACGACCACACGGACGACAGGATGGTCAGGGAACATTTCCAAAAACAGGCTCTAAGCAGTGACACGAACGCGTTGAGCGACAAGGAGAAAACCAAATTAATGCTTGACCGATTCCTGAACGGAGAAATAGACATCGAAACCTATAAAAGAAGCCTGGATTTGCTCCACAAGAGACACCAGGAATTCGATGACAAAGCCTATCTCTGAATGGTAGTATCATGTGGCACGCGGGTATGATCTAGTGGTTATGAGACGTTCTTTTTCTCTGCGTTTTTCGACGA
>CAZGIV010000103.1:0-8371 GCA_964526175.1 uncultured Thermoplasmatales archaeon
AGAGTACGGTGAACGGAAAGAGGATGTTTGCTATGGTTTTTACGATCTTTGTCATTTCTGTCATTCTTTCACCCGCCGAAAGATCATTATTACTCCAGCAACAGCGGAAAATAAGATCGTTGCTTCACCAAGGGTATCAAATCCTCGGTAATCAAAAACAACAGCAGTTACTCCATTGTTTGTCCCAGTTTCGTTTTGGGTGTTTGTAATGATATGATCATCCATCTGAACTTGATCCAGATCACCAAAGGGATGAATTAAAAAGACGCTGAAGAAGAAAAAAACAGCAACTATAGCGAAGGAGAGAACCGCGGCAATCGTTCGTTTTTCCATGCTATTCATCCTCCATTCGTTTTGTCCCTTTGATAGCAATAATGATGATAGCAGTCGATAGACATGCCCCTACTCCTGCTTGTGCAATGGCGACATCAGGAGCTTGGAGGATATAAAATTCCAATGAAAGCAAAAGGCTCATTGCGGCCAATGCAATCGCAGCAGAAAGCAGATCCCGTAGGAGAATCGCGATGAGTGATGCAACGACAGTCAGGATTAAGACAAGGGTGTTTGCGATGAGAAATTCTAATGCCACCTTAATCGCCTCCTTTTTGTTGATTGATTTTTTTATCCTTTTTCTGTGTTTTTTCCATTGGTTTCTGAGCTAGTTCATCTATAACTGCATGTGCTGGTTGAACACCACTGCGGTGTGCAGCACGTGCTATCGCATGGGCTCCAACTGGATTTGTCAGAAGAATTGCGATCAACGCAAGTGTGGAATGAATAGCTAAAACTGATCCATTGGTATCCTTTTCCCACCACATTTTCAGGCCAATGAGTATAACAGATCCGATGAGGAAAATGGACCCAAAGGTCGTACATTTCGTTCCGGCATGAAGTCTTGTGTACACGTCAGGGAACCGTAGAAGTCCGACACCAGCAAGTACGTTGAAGAAGATGCCGATACCGATGAGTATATAGATGACGAAATCAAAGATCATCTAAAAGTCACCTCCTTCGAGATATTTAGCGATAAAAAGGGTTGAAACGAATGATAACAGGGCGTACACGATGGCAACATCAATATAGATGACTTCTCTGAAAGCAACACCAAAAGCAACCATACCGACGATTACAATGGTGTTAATCGTGTCAACACCAACGACACGGTCAGGTGCGGTCGGTCCTCGTAACACTCGGATAAGGGCAAGAATAACACAGAGGGAAAGTGCACTGACAACGAGTAAATATGTTGTATAGAGATCGATCATTCTGCTATCCTCCGAACCCATTTCGGGAAATTTCCACAGATGTATTTACAATCGACGGGGCTGTGTTCCAAGGCTTTTTTATCGACGTTTATCCAATGGACGTATAAGTCGTTGGTATCTTCGTCGATATCGACGCTTAGGGTTCCAGGGGTTAATGTGATCGAGTTTGCAAGCATGGTGATGCCAAGGTCCGTTTTGAGTCCAGGGGAGATTTTCACGATACCTGGATTGATTTTCCCTGTAATGACTCGATAGGCGACATCAAGGTTTGCCTTGGCAAGCGCCAGGAAAAATGGTCCGATGAGATAACCAAGGAATAAAAACCAGCGAACAGGATTGAGCATCCGGTAGCTGTCTTTAACAAAAATGGTTCGTGCGATAAATCCAACAATCAGGGAGAGGAGAATCCCAAAGATGAGTTCGATATAACTCCATAACCCTAGGATATCTGTTCCGCTACCTGTAGTTAAAAGTAGGTAGATAATGAACGAGACGATGGTAGTAACGATAAATGCCTTCATAGGAAAACCCCACATCGCTTATTTTTAGCGTATACGGTAATTGGGATGGTTGTTAAAAACTTTCGGTTTATGTAAAGAAAAAAGAACCGTGAAAGACAAATGAAAATATCCATAAAAAAGGGAGTTTATATCTTTAATTTCCTTTCGTGACTAAAAAATAACCAATGCATCAAAACACTTAAACAGTTTACGACATAAGGGGTACGGGGAACATCCATGAATGTGAGGCTCATAGGATATACATCAAATCCAGAAAAACTACCTGCGATGGCTGCCACGCTCACTCATAGTAAAATAAAACCTGAAAAACTTGATACTATATCAGAGAAGGAACAATCCGCAGTTCTGGAGCAGGTCTTAAAACTAGGGCACACCAGTGTCATCGAGCATGCCTCGTTTACGTTCGCGATCAGTGATGTGAGCAGGTCATTAACTCATCAACTAGTACGGCATCGAATCGCTAGTTACTCTCAACAAAGTCAGCGGTATGTCAATCTGAATGAGCCAAATTATGTGATACCACCATCGATTAGCAAGAACAAGAAGATGAAGAAAGCTTACGAGGAGACGATGATGGTTATCTGGGGTCATTATAACAAATTACTGGAAATGAAAATACCAGCAGAGGACGCTCGATACGTCCTCCCAAATGCGACATGTACTAATATAATGGTAACCATGAATGCACGGTCACTTCTGAATTTTTTTGAGCTTCGCTGTTGTCTGCATGCACAATGGGAAATCCGTCTCCTTGCCAATAAAATGCTTCAAGAAGTAAAAAAGGTTGCTCCAACGATTTTTAAAAATACAGGTCCATCGTGTAAAACAAAACGAATCTGCCCTGAGAAGAAAAAAAATTGTCCATTATACCCCCAGTGAGATGCTATGAAAAGACCTCATGTTGTCATTAATTGTGCGATGTCAGCGGATGGGAAAATAGCATCACCGACACGAAAACAAATGCGGATTTCTTGTAATGAGGATATTGCGCGGATGTATCGACTCCGCAATGAGTCTGATGCGGTGTTGGTTGGCATTGGTACGATTCTGACTGATAATCCGAAACTCACTGTCAAAGAAACATACGTCCAACAACTGAAACAGCCTTTACGGGTGATCCTGGATAGTGACGGTAGAACTCCTCCAAATGCTCTTGTCTTAAATGATGTGTCAAAAACAATAATCATTACAGGGAAAGCAAAAAAGAAAACATATAACGGGTCTCATATCCAGGTCATTGAGTGTAATACTGATAAAGCAGGTTTAATCGATGTGCATTGTGCATTAGATCTTCTTTATCAAAGAGGTGTGCGAAAACTTCTCGTAGAAGGCGGTGGTACTATTATTTGGAATTTCCTGAAACAGAAAGTCGTCGATGATCTCTATATTTTTATCGGCCCTTGTGTTATCGGGGGGAAGGAAACACCGACAGTTGCTGATGGTGAAGGGATAAGAGCTGGAGAGGAAATCCCTTTGAAAATTGTTAAGGTTAAGGAATTAGGATCCGGTGTATTGATTCATTATCAACCCATATAATAAAATAGAAGTTTTTTGTGTTTTTTACCAAAGTTTGTACGAAATGGTTATTTATTCATATATTTTAGACATTTGACCAAAATTCTCTACATAACCTTTATTATTCTTAATATCCCTTCTGAATCTATGGGGAAATTATGAAGTTATGGCACCAATGGGGGTAAGATGATAAAAATTTTTTACGGCCCTGGATTGGAATGTGGGAAACTGTTTGTCTCGCGAAGGACAAATATGAAGTATTTTCGGGTTATTTTTTTCCCATTCCTCCTCCTTCTCCTTATCAGTTGGGATATCGGCCTTAGATACCCAATACTGAGTTTTAATGTGTTCAGACCGCGTTCGCTTCCTTAGCAAATCTTACAAATCGTGTTACTCCCCGGTGCTATATCTATTGACAGGAAATTATATATGGAGGCACGGTACTACATTTTTTTGAGGAAAAGGACTTATGAAAATGATGGTGTTCTTCATCGTAGGGATTCTGTTCACAAGTAGTGTTGCAGCGTTTGGTCTGACTAGAGGAGAACACCTACAGATGCAATCTTTGTCTCTTTCATTCAACGAACCTATTTTTGTCGATGATGGAGTAACTCTTCATGCTGTGATGAACGGTGCACCAGCCTGTTTGTACCAACCTGGACAACCGGTTCTTCCGATGTATACCACAACCCTACAACTCCCATTCGGATCAACCATCAGGAACGTAACCATTCATTGTGATGGAGTAAAAAAAATGATGCTGCAGAAAAAAATCACTCCAGCTCCGTATCCGTTCAGCCAAGGAAATTCCAATGATCTATCAGATGTTGGAAGCATGACAGAAGCGTATGATGCTCAGGAGTTTTACCCACTCCAATGGATTGCATATTCCACTGGCGGTGGATTAGATAAGGATAGTAATCATGTGACATTTTTCACTTTGCGCGTGTTCCCTGCACGGTACTGCCAAGCATCTGATACAGTACTCTATCTTGGTTCTTGTGATATCACCATCACCTATAAGCCGCTGCCTCAGTCTCCATTCACCAGCGAGGTGATAAACGATCTTGTTATTATCTGCCCCCTGCAGTTTTCTCTCCCGTTAAAACGATTAGCTGACCATAAAAATATGGTCGGTGTTCGTACACGAATTATAACATTAGCAGAGATTTATCGTAATTACCCTGGGTATGACCGACCTGAACAAATTAAATATTTTATTAAAGATGCGGTGGAAAGCTGGGGAACACGCTATGTGCTCCTCGTAGGAGGGTTAAAATCCCATCTCTTTGGTAAACCGCGGGATAATCTCAATACGGGAACACGTGATTGGTATCTTCCCGTTCGATATACGAACCTTTGGGATGATGATACCGTCTATGACCCCGGGTTTATCAGTGATCTCTATTATGCAGATATTTATGATGGTCAAGGGAGGTTTTGTAATTGGAATTCATTTGACGACGGAGTGTATGGTGGATGGACACATACAGCAAAGGTAGGTCCTCCGAACTATCCACTTGATGAGATTGATTTTTATCCTGATATCTATCTTGGTAGGCTTCCGTGCAGCAATATCATTGAAGTACATACCATCGTAAAGAAGATCATCGCCTACGAAACGAACCCAGCAGACCAGTCGTGGTTCAACAAAATGGTAGTCATCGGAGGAGATCCGTACGATGATCAGGGGACAAACTACCGGGAAGGGGAACTCATTGGTGAAAAGGCTTTATCCTATATGGCTGGGTTTGAGCAATGTAAATTGTTTTCGTCAAATCGTGATACGAATCCTGATTTTACTCCAGAAACTCAAAATATTATTAGAGAAATCAACAAGGGTTGCGGGTTTTTATTCTTTGATGGCCATGGGGGACCGTCTTGGTGGAATACGTTCTGGCCTGGTGAATTTGATACCTTAATTCAACATGGAGGAATTACGGTCTATCAATTTTCTCAATTGAAGAACAACGAGAAGCTCCCCATTTGCATTGTCGGAGGTTGCCATAACAATCTGTTCAATGTATCTTTTTTGTCCACAATAACCGATCCGCGAAATAAACATTTCATGTGGTCCAATGGCCGTCCTATTCTGGCATGTTGGGGGTGGAGTCTTACCGTGAAACCGAATGGAGGAGCGATTGCGACCATTGGGAATACTGCATTAGGATATGAAGCAGGGGGCGAAATAGGGGATCTTGATGGAGATGGCATCAATGAGCCTGATTGCGTTGAGTCGTTCTGCGGGTATCTGGAGACCCAGTTTTTCAAAGGATATCAAGTGGACCATATTGGTATATTGGGTAAAAATTGGTGTCAGGCTATTACAGAATACCTTAATATCTACCCAGGAATGGAAAAATGGAGTGATGCAAAAACCCTTGAACAATGGGTGCTGTTTGGTGACCCGAGCCTTAAAATTGGTGGGTACCCCCTGTAGCATTTAGGCTTCAGGCATATAGTTCATTTTATGCAACTTCGATGCGTACACATATTTATATTTCTTTATAATGTTAGGGAATCTGTTAATCAAGTCTTTCATTATCTCATGGAATTGTTCTAAGCTAAGTACATGATACTCCAGTTCAAGGTCAGAGATGCCGACTGATTTGTCGATACGTACGAGATGAGGGTTGGTTTTTGCATAGTTAATAATTTTTCCTCGTTGTCTGTAATCCTTTAGGTCAATATCTGCTTTGAAGAATTGATATCCAAGTTGCGAGAGATCCATATCAGACCGGAAACCCTGGATGACACCTTCTTTGATTAATTTTTTAATCCGATAGTTCACGACCGCAACCGTGGTGTTCAGTCGATTGGCGATCTCTTTAACCGGCATACGTGCGTGAGGCGCAATCAAGCGGAGGAGCCTGAAATCGAGTTCGTCAATTATCACTTGCGCACCTCCACCTGTGATTTCAAACTTTGTCCGATCCGATTTTTTTACATCATCAAGAAGGTATGAATAACGATATGTGTACAATTGGATATAGACAGAGAATTGCTGCTCCATAAAATAGTCTCTAAATCGCTTTAACGTTTCTTCCCAAAACGAGTAAAAATCATTGATGTCTTTTACCCACATGATTAACGCAAGATCAAAACGTCCTTCTGCAGAGATCGTCCACCAGGTTAACTTCTGGCTGATGAAATAATCAATGATTTCCTTTTCTTTTTGCTGCGTCATATACTGATACACAAGGTAGATGCGGAAGCTGATGTACCCGAGTTTGAATGCATCAATCACCGTGTAGAAGGTTTTGATAATTCCGTTTTCAATAAGTTTATTGACGCGGTAGGCGACAACAGTTTTTGACAGCCCAACGTTATTTCCGATTTCGGCAAATGATTGACGGGAATTAAGATCGAGCTGGTACAGTATTTCACGGTCTTTTGAATCAATTTTTACCATGGGTGTATGTTCCTAATAATAATTTAGTATAAAAATATTTTATTTTGTTCAAAATAATGAGGTTATTTTAAAACGGAAATGTACTACCCTACCATCTTCAGAGAGAAAAACAGATATTTTCCCAAGAGTAAGTGACTGTTGTTCACTGATAACACAGAAAACTTATAAATAAGGTAGTTTCAATCACAGTTCGCGCATGTGTGGCATTATCGGTATGATTGGGGGACGGCCAGTCTCACATCTCATTTACCATAGTTTATTTGCTATCCAGCATAGAGGCCAATCATCAGCTGGTATGCTAACTTATGATGGGAACATCCATGTCACAAAAGATTCAGGTCTTGTTCGAGATGTTTTTAACGAAGATAAAAAAATCAATAAACCAGGAAACATCGGTATTGGTCATACACGGTATTCGACCGCTGGTATGGATGACGAAGAATCATTAAAAAAGAACGCACAACCAGAATACCTTGTTAATCCTTTTTTAGCGGCAGTACACAATGGAAATATCTACAATTGTCCTGAGCTAACGACCATTACTGATAGAAAACCTCGTACCGATTGCGACATTCAATGGCTATTACTCCCCATGGCTGACTTACTCTATAAAAAAGAACTGAACCCTGAAGTAATTTTTTCCGCCTGTGAACATGTCATGCGAAATGTCAAGGGAAGCTACTCGGTTATATATATCGCTGATTCAGGAGAAAAACCATATCTTTTCGCTATGACTGACCCACGAAAGGTTCGGCCACTTGTCCTTGGAAAAGCAAATGGCACATATTGTTTAGCATCAGAGACACGGGTGTTCAAAAAAATTAATTTTGAGTATGTGAAGGATATTGCTGGTGGTTCTGTCATCGTAATCGACCCAAAGGGATCTATCTATGAAAAACAAATTATAAAGAAACAGGAACTCCCTTGTATGTTTGAATTTGTGTACTTTGCAAAACCTGATTCACGTATTAACGGACGATCCATTCATACAACCCGTGAGGAACTAGGGCGTTTACTTGCACAGGAACAACCAGCGAAAGCAGACCTGGTGATACCTGTACCAGAATCTGGTAGACGGTATGCAATCGGGTATTCACGAGAATCTGGTATCCCTCTTGACGAAGGAATCATGAAAGATAAAGATGAGCGGTCATTCATTCAACAAACACAGGAACACAGAGAGAAAGTCGTTGAGGAAGGACTGTCATATCTCCGTGCCGTCCTGGAGGATAAACGAGTTGTTTTGATTGATGATTCAATTGTACGTGGAACCAATATCCGTAAAATCATTCGAGGAATGAAAAACGCTGGAGCAAAAGAAGTCCATGTAAGGATAGGATGCCCACCGCTTATCGCACCATGTTATCTTGGTATCGATATGCGCAGTAAAAAAGAATTTATCGCACGAAATAGCGATGGAAATATCAAGTCATGTGATCGGATCGCAGAGGAAATAGGAGCTCAATCTCTTGGGTATATTAGCATTGAAGGGTTGAAGAAAGCAATCGGATTTGATGTCTGTAAGGGATGTATCGATTTCCCAAACGGGTACCCACCAGAAATGAGGGACGATGTAAGGAAACTTTTCAAAAACGATAAAAAAGGGATGCGGGCATACGAGTGCATATAACTGCATGGTTATCGTATGATAGAAATAA
>CAZGIV010000104.1:0-8316 GCA_964526175.1 uncultured Thermoplasmatales archaeon
TATTTCCAAAACGAACCAAATGGTACTGTTCCACTAGTAAAATATCCTAATCCTTCTTCTTTCAAACCCTTGATGATATTCATCGGTGTGACGTCAAATTCGTTATTATGACAGCCGCCTACGACACAAACAGGCAGCATCTGTTTATTTCTGAGAAAATTCATTGTTACGGTATTCAATCCATCGATCCAGGTGTGGGCATCATCTGGAGGATGGGTACTCCATGTAAAAGCATTGGCGTGTCCCTCAAAAAGTAAAAACCCACATCCCTTATTCACTTCTCGGATGACATCTTTTTGTCCGGTTAATGACCCGTCAGATGTCCATAGTTTTATCGGGTCGAAACCAGACATGTTCTCGATTGCATTTAATGTATTTACCTCTCCTTCATAACCAGTCCAGTTTGGATTCTCAGTCGAAGGATAGGTATCACCAGCAACGACAACAAACCGGTGGAACCAGTCTTGGCCATATGCGGTCGTCTCATAGGTGATAATTTTCTGAACCATTGTTCTAACCTCAGCATCATTGATGCACGCGAGTCGTCCAACATATACATCAGGGTATAGATCGATATCAGGATCTTTTGCGGTTTCTCCATACCATTCTCCATAGATCCCGTTGTTGTTCGTATCCCAGCTAGAGAAATTGTGGTTTTTATCATAGAGATCCGCATAGTACAGCTCAGAAATAAAACACGGCTCATTCCAACCTGTGTTATTATCAGCATTATAGATATATCGAATAGGTATGGTCTGAAAATCACCGACAAGAATGACATAGGTAATTCCCCATTCTTCTTTTGCGATTTTTATAAAATATTTAATTTTTTCTGCTTTATCTCGTCCCTGCCAAAACATTTGATGGTACACTTCGTTTAGCGTTACGAGGCGTGTTTTAATGCCAATACTGTTCTTATGAACAATAAGTGGTTGTAATGCGTCAGCATATTTTTTTGGTGCGATAATCAATAGATCATAGATGACCGGGCTTGGGTTGTCGGTGGAAAAAACGGTTTTTTTATTGTTGATTTCGTATTGCAGATATGATTTTTGTGCCGTGATTGAAGGACTAAGCAGAAATCCAAAAACGACGATAAGGATGACAAATGATTTCTTCTCTAATGTTCTATTCCATCGCTTCATAGATTATTCCCCATATATAAGTATACGACGCACTTAATAAATGTTTAGATTTTTAATATAAATAACAGAAGAGATATCTTATGAGGATACTATCGCTTTGCCATGTCCAATAATATGTAGTTTTTTTGCATTGAGATTCATCAGTAGGAATGTATCATCAGGGGTGTATACAAAAGGCTTTTCCGATTGTAATGTAAGTGAACCATTTTGTATATTGGTAACATTGACGGGAACGGTCTGCATTCCAACGGTGACATGGAAGAGACCTTCTTTGATGTGTTCAGCATAAAACCGATTGTGTGTAAATGAAAGAGATATCGTTGATGTACGAGTCGCGCTCGTTGCTGGACACAGAAGTGAACCTCGTTTCATTTCTTCAGCAGTAGCCCCTTTAATGGCAAGACCGACCCGTGACCCTACTTCTGCTTCCTCAACTTCGTTATCCTGTATTTGAATCGAACGTACAACTACTTCTTTATTTGCAGGTAGGAGAAGAAGGCTGTCGTGTTTCCGCAGCGTACCTTTTTTTACAAATCCTAGCACGACTTCACCTACCCCTTTTACACTGAATGAATGATCAACGGTCATCATTGGGGGGTCGATAAGTTTTCGTTGAGGCGTAATTTCATTTAAAAATCCTAGGATGCTTATGCAGTCCCGTTCTTTGATAAGAAATGATGCAAGTGATGTACCTTTTATAAGCGCTTTTATTTGGTTGAGGTCTGTGTAGGGGGGCACAATCACGATACCTTGAGAAATGCCAAACGAGTCAAGCATGAGAATTGTCTCGCCTATTTCAGGTGTCATTTTCTGAAGTGACAACAGCGCGACATCGATACTTGACATAATTTGACTTTTAGCTGCTAATTTATCCGCCACTGGAGAAAGAAACGTGAAAATATATTTCTCAGTCTTTTTATTGAACATCGCAATATCGCTCTCTGTTCCTTTTTTACCCAACTCTCGACCGAGCTCCTCATCATGGAAGATGCCAACCGCAAGATTTTTCATAAACCGGGTGTATTCATGAGACTATCATAAACTTACCCCTTCTGGATAAAAGATAAAGATTTTAAAAAATTATTAAAACATGAACGATTAATTTTTCTATGAGGATAAACGTATTTATAGGGGCTGTTGTATGATTTGCACCGAATGAAATCGACTTGTAACTATCCATGTTACCGCTCAAATAAAGCACTATCTCAACTTTTGAAAAAAAAGAGAGGAGACATAAAACTCGTTTTTTTTGATATGGATGGCGTTCTACTTGATACTGTGAGTTCCTGGCGGTACATCCATGAGCATTTTGGAACAACCAATGAACGCTCGATTATCCCTTATTTGCGAGGGGATTTCGACTATCTTGAGTTTATCAGACGGGATGTCTCGCTGTGGAACATCAATGGTGAATCGGTACAGAAAGCAACTATTCAAAAAATTTTATATTCCATCCCTTTTATGAAAGGGATACATGAATGTATCTCATTTCTGAAGAAACACCACATTCAAACAGCTATCGTAACTGCTGGGCTTGACATTTTAGCGGAGAAAGTCGCTTCAGATATTGGAATTGATTATACGTTTGCCAATGGAGTAAAGGTTGGTGCAGATGGACGATTAACTGGTGGAGGTATCCTTCATGTTGAACTCACGCATAAGGACAAAAATGTTAAAGATCTGGTAAAGAAACTCCATCTCTCATTAGATGCCTGTGCTGCAGTCGGGAATTCATGTTTTGACATTCCAATGCTTGAAATCTGTGGGCTTGGTATCGCATTTAACCCAGAGGATGCCTGTGTGGTACAATGTGCCGATGTTGTCGTGGAAGGGAAAGATTTAGGCAGGTTAATCCCAATATTTACCCCCTATATTTAATATTCTATTCAGCAACAAAACTATCTGTCCAATTAGGTCTGGGTGGTTGTTGTCCGTTCTCTAACCATTGTTTCCATTCCTCATCTGTCAAGCGATCAGACATTGGTTGTTTGAACTCATAATAACTAAACACGGGACCTGCGCCTACAAAAATTTGACCGTCAGGGAGTTTATAAGCAACGACTAATAGATCAACGTAACCGACACCTTCTTCAAGTACCTGCTCTGTATTTGTATCCGTATGAACGTCAGCGATGATGGTGGTTTCTTTTCCCTGGTTATCTACACCAGTGATTATATCATCTAGTTGCTTACCAAAACTTCGAATGAAACCGTAATCACTCTCGTTTAATTCTTTTCCTTCAAGCTCGATCCTTGAAATATTGAGTACCCGTTTGAGGAGTGTTTCTAGATTGTTCAGGCGATGTGTTTCCGTTTCATTTAACACCTGAAGGGCAGTAAGACCCGTTCGAGTCATCATCGTTAAAGCAAGGATTCTTTGATAAAATTCAGGGACAGGTTCGACATAACCATGGACAGGGTTTTCCTCTGGTGGAATTGCGGTGATTTTTGGTGTATATGATTGTTTTGCATAAAGGATTGTATCATGTCGTAGTTCCGTCCATGAGGCAAGCGCTGTCTGTAGTTCTTTATCATTCCATGCATTGGTTTGCATAAAGGAAGGATATCGAGTATCGAAGATTCCAAGTAGCGGTTTTAGCGTATATAACCAACTCCAGTATAAGTTATGATTCCATTCAGTCACATTCAATGAAGAAAAGGTTGTGGAGAGATTTTCTATCTGCCTATCATAAAACTCATATGCGGCATCACCCTCTGAATTGAGTAGTTCTCGTGCTCTTGTTGAGCCAAGGAGTGTCATGATATCAAGACCTCGTGGCATGATCCGTTGTCCCATCCAATACGTAAATGGTGTTCCATCGCCTATGTATTGACCAGTTGTTGGGAAAACTAAATTTTGAAACATATAAGAATCGGGAATGAAACGCTGACCCATGAGTCGCATTCCCTTTGTTTTCTCAAGTACCTCGTTGAGTTGTTCTTTAGTAAATGGTGGTTGAATTCCAACGTTCCCTGTTCCCCCATAGATCTGAGGACTTCGCAGTTGTGCTAATAATCCTAAGAGTTCTAGCATTTTTGTCTCATTGGTAAGCTCTGTGGCGTTGAACTGTGTTCCGAACACGCGTTGAATGTTTGTAAGATATTCAGACGGGATGAGATCGTCAGCGGTTCCAACAAAAAATGCGGTAACGGCATAGATTCTCTCCCAGAGTTTCTCAACTGGCTCATTGTTTATTATAAGAGATGCGAACTCTGTTGATATAAGGCATGCTTGAAGAGTCGCGATGTTTGCATCGTTTTCTTTTATAATGTCACTGCCTCGTAGTAAGAACGCGATTCGTCCGTACCACATCATTGCTTTGAAGTACCGTTTGAGTTTTTCTGACTGGGTGTAATGTCCACGCGGTTTGTATTGAGAGTAATCCTCTTTATACCGAAAGAGTGAGCTTTCATGGAACCCTTCATGGGCGTCGATGAAAGAAAGTTCTTCAGTGACGTTATCGATGACGTAAGTAGGTATCGAGAATGAAACTGTTTTGATGTTCTCTGAGTTGTTATATTCATCGGATGGGGTTTGCAACAAAGCGAGTGCTACACCAAAAAAGCCGATATTTCGTCTAGCCGCTTCTTTTAGATGAGGTTCTGTATATGATTCATAGTCCTTTATAGATTTATCGAATACTGCTTTACTAAGGTCAAGTATCTCATCGAAAAATTCACGCTCTTCAATTCCTTTCAACGTTTGATCAAACAATATATGGTAGAGATGCAAAAGTGTATCAGAGGTGACGAAAATAGGGATATCCTGGTTTTGAAGAGCGTTATAGGGTTCAATGATGTTGCTCTCTACGCCAAAATCTTTTACAAAAAAACCATTGGTTCTCAGCAGCTCCTTCTGTTGATTGGTTAGGGTAAACACCTCATTAATAGTATCAAAATTTACGATTGTTGTAAAATCTAAGGGAAGGGTGTAATGTGGTGTCTGAGAGTTGATTGATATTTCCTCAGAGGAATAATAGGATGCTAGCATGTATTTTGGGTTATCTGTTTGTATGCTGCTTACCGAAGGGATGATTATGATATTACTACCAGGTCCTGGTTGCTGAATACATCCACTAAAACTTGAGATAAGAAAGAGACAGACAATTCCTATTCCAATGAGTTTTTTTATCTTGTTCATTTCGAATCTTCCTCACCACTCAATATAGATAATTGTATATATATTTGTGGAAGAGGTTTGGTAAATACCAAATAACGATACCTTTTTAATCTCTCTTTAACTATGTCACAAATTGGATTCATATGGTTCTTGATAATCTCGGAGATTCGTTAAAGCGAACAATCAAAAAAATTGCAAACGCGGTCCATGTCGATGCCCAGCTTGTAAAAGAAGTGGTTCGTGACATCCAACGAGCATTGTTACAATCAGATGTCAACGTCAAACTTGTTCTTGATCTTTCAAAGAAAATAGAGCAACGTGCACTTGAAGAAAAACCACCTGCGGGGATGACGAACCGGGAACATGTTATTCATATCGTTTACGATGAACTAGTACATATTGTTGGGGCGTCTCGGGAACTTGCGATTCGAAAGCAGGTTATCATGATGGTTGGATTGTATGGTCAAGGGAAAACCACAAGTTGTGGGAAGCTGGCCATATATTTTAAGAGAAAAGGATTGCGACCTGCGTTGATTGCTGGTGATGTTCACCGACCAGCAGCTTACGAACAGTTAAAGCAAATCTCTGAGCAAGTCGAGGCTCTGTTCTATGGGGATAAAAACCAGAAAAATGCGGTGAAGGTAATCAAGAACGGTCTTGATAAATTCAAACGGACCGCTGATGTGATTATTGTTGATACCTCCGGGCGTCATAAACTTGAGGATGATTTAATTTCTGAGATGAAGGATATTTTTAAGGCGATTAAACCAGATGAGAAGCTTTTAGTCATAGATGCAGCAATGGGCCAGCAGGCTGGTCCTCAGGCTAAAGCCTTTAATGATGCGATTGGGATCACGGGAATTGTTCTGACAAAGCTTGATGGAACTGCCAAAGGCGGTGGTGCATTAAGTGCTGCTGCTGAGGTTGGTGCCCCGATCGTTTTTGTAGGGACTGGTGAACATTCCGCTGATTTTGAGAAATTTGATCCCTCTGGTTTTATCTCACGACTTCTTGGTATGGGTGATATCAAATCATTACTCGAACGAGCTGAAGAAAGCTTAAAAGGAAAGGACGCAGAAAAAACCGCGCGTAAAATGATGTCCGGAAAGTTCAATCTCAATGATATGTATGAACAGATGAATATGATTTCTGGGATGGGTCCTTTGTCAAAAATCGCAGAGATGCTTCCTGGTGGAATGTCAGGGAAACTGAAAAATGTTGATATGAATGAGACACAGGATAAACTAAAGAGATTCCGGATTATTATGGATTCAATGACCAATGCGGAACGGGAGAACCCAGAGGTCATCCAAGCTTCGCGGATTAAAAGGATAGCAAAGGGTGCGGGAGTCGAGAATAAAGACGTTAAAGAGGTATTGAAATACTATAATATGACAAAGCGCATGATGAAAGGTTTTTCCAGTGACCGGAAGATGCGGAGAAATCTCATGCGACAACTTGATTTTGGGAAATAATTACCTTGGAACCATGTTATTTAAAAATTATAATGAACTAGTGTCGAATGGGAGTAATCCGACGCTTCAGCAGAAACGAAAGGACATTCTTGAGATGTTTTGTGCAGCGGTAGATGCAGTTCAACCATATCGTGTTATCAAAGAGTTATTTGATAGTCACCAGTTGGTTTTTCCATCGGAGACAATTGATCTTTCTGATTTTGATCATTTGTATCTCGTAGGTTTCGGGAAGGCAAGCGTAGGGATGGCACAAGCAGTCTGTGATGCAGTAACCATCACAAAAGGTGTGGTTATAACTAATGATCCCTCTGTAAAAAACATCCATGATTCTCTTGAGGTTATTGTAGGAGGTCATCCTCTCCCTAATGAAGGTAGCATCCGTGGTGCGGAAAAAATCGTTGGTCTTTTACGTCAGTGTACTAAAAATGACTGTGTGATTCTTTTAGTTTCTGGGGGTGGATCGTCATTGTTCTGTAAACCTCGCGTTCCATTAGATAATCTTCAAGAGACAGTTACTTTGTTGTTACGGTCAGGAGCGACGATTACTGAACTAAATACCATTCGTAAACATCTTTCACTGGTAAAAGGCGGGCAACTTGCCCAACAGACAGATGCCGTGGTTCTCTCGCTTATCATCTCTGATGTTGTAGGTGATCCGATTTCTTCGATTGCATCTGGTCCTACTGCCCCTGATCCTACCACGTTTTCTGATGTAAGGGAAATCCTTTATCGATATAAAATATGGGAAAAGATATCACCGGTGATACGAACCATCATCGAGGAAGGTATAGCGGGTCATAGTTCAGAGACCCTTAAAGAAGGTGACCCTGCGTTTGATAAAGTCTTTAATTTTATTGTGGCGAATAATGAACGTGCATGTCAGGGTGCTATGACGAAAGCAACTGAGCTTGGGTATGAAGCAAAACTAATAACAACATCGTTAACCGGGGAGGCAAAGGTTCTTGGCAGATATTTAATCAACAGAATAGACAAGAGTCTTACCAAAGAAAATGCTGCGTTCATCTTTGGTGGTGAACCAACCGTCATAGTTCGTGGGAATGGTCTTGGTGGACGGAACCAAGAATTTGTCCTTAGCTGTGTTGAAGAGATCGCAGGAAGTGATATCGTTATTGCCTCGTTTGCCACCGATGGAATTGATGGGAATAGCGATGCTGCTGGCGCTCTCGCTGATGGTTTTACATTCGGTCGTGCGCAAAAGAAACAGATGATTCCCTCTCGTTTTTTGAAACAAAACAACTCATATGCTTTTTTCCATGCGCTAGGGGACACACTTCATACTGGTTTGACAGGGACGAATGTAATGGACATCCAACTAATACTACCGTGATTATTCATCTTTTTTTCAGTTATTAAATAATAAACCTTTTAAGGAGGAAGTAGATAACAAATTGGGATGACCTCAATCAAAAAATTGTTCCAAAACTAATATATAAATATTTCGCATAATAATACTATATAAGATAAATAATTACTATTTACTCCTTAAAAACATAAGTGGGCAAAAGTAATATAAATAGTTAAAAATCTATATATGGAGATAAAATATGCAAAAAAT
>CAZGIV010000105.1:0-6926 GCA_964526175.1 uncultured Thermoplasmatales archaeon
AAAAGATAAACGAGGTGAATATTAATGTAATGGAAAGAAAGAGAGTTCTAAGGAAAGTTCAAATCCCTTCCCCTGGACTTTAATAAAAATTAAAGATATACTTTGAAAAAAGTAAAAAGGTTAACCTAAGAAAAACAGATAACTAAAACCAGTTTCTCTTTCTAAAAATTAATATACCAATGATGGAGAACCCAAACGAAATAACCATGGTTATCAGAAATGCAAAAGATGAATGCTGAAAGGGCAGCTCCACGTTCATGCCATAAATACTGGCCACTAATGTAGGAATCATAAGAATTATAGTAACAGACGTCAGAAATTTAAGGACGACATTTAGGTTATTAGAGATCACCGATGCAAATGCATCCATCATCCCCGTAAGGATATTACTGTAGACATTGGTCATTTCAATCGCTTGTTTATATTCGATGGTTACATCTTCCAATAACTCGTTATCCTCAGGATTCATCTTAATATATTCCGTCTTTTGGAGTCGTTCTATCATGAGCTCATCTGATTTTAACGCAGTCGTGAAATACACCAGGCTTTTCTCCATGTCGAACAATTTAATAAGTTCTTCATTTTTCATTGCTACCTGGAGTTCCTTTTCAATCACAGAGGTTTTTTTATTTATCTCCTTTAAATATTTAAGATATAATAACGCTGTTTTCAAAAATATTCTAAAAAGAAATCGATTCCCGTTTATTGTTGAAAAGTTTTTTTCATTTCCATTAATCATATCTGAGACAATCACTGTTTCCTGACTACATATTGTAATCGACATCTCTTTACAAAAAATAATACCAAGTGGTATTGTCGTAAATGGGATATCTGCATCCACTCCCTCAAATCGGGGTATTCGTAACACCGATAAAATAACATTATCCTCTACTTCAATTCGTGCTCGTTCGTCAATATCTAATGGATCAGTTAAAAAATCGAGAGGAACATGTAACTCTTGGATGATTCTATCCAGTTCTTCTTTTGATGGGTCAACAATATTTATCCAACAGTCTTTTTCAAAGGAATGTGCTTGTTGAAGTCCATCAGGGGTTGTTTTATATATGGTTATCATACAGTATCGCCTCTTATAACATTGGAAAAGATGACGATGAAAGATATTTTATTAGTAGCGGACAGGATAGAGAACGTTTTTATATAATAGTTTCGGAAGAGTCTGATATTATTTTTCTTATTTTACTATCGATTACGTACTTCTCAGACTACCACTCCCATCAATCATCGTCAAACCGTTAAAATTGAGGTTTAAATCCTTTCTCCTGCACTTTTTATAACGTTCCAACATATTATTTTTATACGTACTTTTTATAGCGTGTTAAAATGCAATATTACAATGCAGAAAAAATGCAAAGTATACGATTGAGAATAGAAAAAGAAATTCTGAGCTGGCCTCATGTTACTACGAAAAAAATGTATGGCTGTCCTTGTTATAAATTTAAGGAAAAATTATTTGCATTTCTCGTCACAGACGGTGTTGTTCTCACCAAAGCTAGTGAACAGGATAAAATAAAATTATCAAAAGAATTTCAGATTAAACCCTTCCAAGCAGCAACAAGGACAATGAAGGGTTGGCCACAAATACCTGTTAATGAGTCATCTGATCTTGAAAAAATAATTCCTTTCATAAAAAATAGTTGTAATCACTCCAAGACCTAATTAGTATAAATGGTCAATCATTAGTATGACGGTAATCCTAAATACAAATCTATTCACAGTACTTTTTTACATTATTTTCTGCAGGATAATGAAAATAAAGAAAACAGAAACAACAATTATTTACTCCCACAATATAAGGTTTGGATGATGAACACTATGTCATCAATGAAGAGGTCACTTCTTTCCCCGTGCGGAATAAACTGTCGTGTTTGCATCGCATATCTAAGGGAAAAGAATAAATGTCCAGGTTGCAGAACAAATACTAGCCCTAAACCTATTACTCGAGCTCAATGTAAAATCAAAAACTGCAATGAATTACAGAGAGATACCTTAAAATTTTGCTTTGATTGTAAAAAATTCCCTTGTGCACGCATGAAACAAATGGATAAAAGATACCGAACCAAATACAATATGAGTACCATTGAAAATCTTAAGAATATCAAAAAACTTGGAATAAGTGAATTTATAAAAAATGAAAAAATTCGGTGGACTTGTTCTCAATGTGGCGGAACAATTTGTGTCCATCGAGGATATTGCTATGATTGTGGAAAAAAATAATTTGAGCTGAGGTGGATTTTCCATTACTAAAAAAGGGTTGACTCAGAAAGTATAGGAATGTTCAAATTCTCTTCTTTATTTCTCAATAATACTATTGAAGTAATATCTATGAAACAAAGAGAGGGAAATAAAATCGCTGTTATTATTCGAAAAATGACTATGAAGGATTACGATTCGCTGATTGAACTATGGAAAAAAGGAAACATACCATACAGACCCCAGGGTCGGGATAGTAAAAAAAACATCCGATGGCAATTACAACAACCGAACTGTTTTTATCTTATTGCAGAAAACCATGGGACGATTATCGGTGTTATCTTAGGTACTCATGATGGGCGGAAAGGATGGATCAACAGACTTGTCATTACCCCAGCATATCGTCGGAAGGGGATTGCGAAACGATTAATTGAAGAATTTGAGCATCACCTTACAGCTGCCGGGATCAATATTGTGGCATGTCTCATTGAAGATTGGAATGCTACATCAATGGACGTTTTTGAACGATTAGGGTACACGAAGCATACTGATATCCTTTATTTCTCTAAGAGAAAAAACATGAAGATTTAACAGAATAATTGCTTTCTATAATTTTTTCCACGTTTCACATAGGAAATAGGACGTTTACTTCCTTCTCTTACAATAAATTTCTAAAAAATTTAAGAACGTAATCTATATTTGTATTTTTTAAGACTATCGTGGAGTGGAAAGAAAAAATGAACAACAAAAAGGAGGGACATCCAAGACAAAAACAATTCCATAATCTTTATGACATTCTTTTCATCGGAAGCTCAATTGTTTTTAACATCGCCGTAAGTGGTGTCTATATTGCTTCAAAATTTGATAATCTGGTTCTCTTACAAGTCTTTGGCGCAATGGTGGTTTTTTTGTCAATTCCATTTACTATTTCGTTGATTGGATATATTAAGGATAAAGCGGAAAAGAAGACAATACTTTCGCTTCTTATCATCCTTGTATATCTCTGTCTGGAAATAGTATTAGATTATATCCTAAAAACACCATTCAGAGAAATCCTCGTAGTACATATACCATACATTATTGTCTTTTACGCTGCTGCCTTTAGTATGATAGGTGTTTCTTTTCGTATCAATAGGAAAATGGGTTTTATTGTATTGACAACATTCTGGATTGTGATAGGATGTCTGATCTACCTATATCTTGGTTAACTACGTATTTGGTGTTTTAGTAAATACAGATACGAGTATGCAAAGAAAGGTTGGTCAAATGGGAATACAATCTGTAATGTTGCCCAATCGCTCTCTTGCCCAACAGAATCTTTTGATTTAGCTTGTATGGTATATGTACCTTTTAGCCATGTATGGTTCTCATCGTACCCAGGTAGACCCTGCGTTTGATAACTTGTCCATGCTGTATGCGACCCATCGCCCCAATCGATATAATACGAGACATCATCATTATTTTGATCTGTCGACATAAAATTATACAAACACGGGGACCCTGCTGTTCCATTGTGAGGACCAGAAATAACTGGTGGATCTGGTGGGTCATTTTGCGATGATACCGTCGTGAAGGAATAGGTCTCTCGTGTCCAGCTCCCACTACCACTGTCAGTTGCATTGACAAACCAGGTATAGGTGGTATCATAGTCCAGTCCATTGATACTGCAGGTTTTAGTACCATTACTTACCCCCGTTCCACTATTGCTCCCGATATCTGGTTGTGTTTCAATCGACCAGGAGAACGCATCTCCTTCCAGATCAGTGATATCGACGGAAATCGATTCAGTGGTAATTGGAACATCACTAGAGGCATCCTCAGGATTTTCATTTGAAATAAGAGGAGCAGCATTGGCACCCCAGGGGATGACATTCACATAAATTGTAACAATTCCAGGTGGATCACCAATTGGACCATAGATTGTAAGATTACATTGATGAGGACCAGGTTCTAACGGAGAGGTAAAACACATAATTGTATGAACATTCACTTCACCCTGAGATGAACCTGACCACGGTTCCACCACACAAAACGTACCACTATCATCAATCCAATAATACATTGTACCAGTTCCACTATTCCAAATACTGAGATTTGTGGTGACTAACGAGTATTGCGGCACATCCCCGAAATCATAGGAATGGGGGTCGTATGAGAGTATTTGATTCGATTCAATAATGGTGACATACACCGGGAACACAACGTTGACATCATTCGTATAAATAGTGATATTGCATTGATACGAACCAGGTTGCAACCCTAGGGCGTCAATAAAAACCGTCACTGTATCGTATTCACCAGCGGAAAAACCACCTTCGGGATCTACCGTTATCCAGGAGCATAACGGATCTGGCTGTAAGTAATAGGTTAATACCCCTGTGCCACTGTTCCAGATTGTGATGTTTGTACTAGCTGTTCCGCTAGCGTACATGTTTCCGAAATCATATGAGCTGGGTGTGTATGAAAGAACTGGCTGTGTAGACGATCCACCACCATTTTCTGTATGTAACATCACAGCTTCCCATGGGTAAAAGGTTCCACCAGCTGCCCACCCCATCGTATCATCGACAAACCAGATATCATTGAGAATATATTCTAAATCACCGGTTCCAGTATCCTGGAGATTCCACGTGGTTCCACCGTCATTTGTATGGAAAATTGTTCCATGCAATGGATAATAATCGCCACCAGCAATCCATCCATTGTTTGCATCAGTGAAACAGATCGAGTTTAGGTAATCAGTGGTTCCAATGTCGACTTGAGTCCATGTACTCCCACCATTCGTTGTAGAAACTACATTTCCATCTTCACCAACTGCCCAACCATTATTTGAATCAGTAAACGCAACACCAAACAATTCGTCATAATACCCAGATAACCCAGAATCCTGTTCAATCCAGTTAGCTCCACCATCGGTGGTAGCAATGATTGCACCATCGTAACCAACAGCCCAGCCATGGTTATTATCAGTGAAATAAATATCATTTAATGGTCCTACTGGATCATAATAGTATCCAGATTCATAATATTGTGTAGTCCATGTATCGCCGCCATTTGAGGTATGAATGATATATCTCACGAAAAGTTCGTTATAGGAATCAAACACACCTCCAACGGCCCATACATTATTTGCATCTAAAGCAAACAATCCATATATTGAATAACTGGGATCGTATTGTTCTGTCCAACTCATTCCACCATCAGTGGTTTTTAATAGTTTACTCCCAGCAATCCACCCTATCTGATCATTGACAAAATAGACGGCATTGTACACTTCATTGTAGTATAATCCATCGTCTTCTTGATACCAGGTATCACCACCGTTTGATGTATAGAGAATTGTATCTGATCTGCTTACTGCCCACCCATGTTCTGTATCTGGGAATGAGACAGCATTGAGTATTGCATCGAGATTTGGGGTTTGCTGGTACCATCCTGAGGTTTCAGGTAATTTCTCGAAGGTGAAACTATCGCTGCTCCAAATCTCATCTGGATACAGGCCTGTATTTGCAATATAGGTGTACGTCCCTGCGGGCATCTGAGCGGTTATTGTTGCAGTAAGATTATCTCGATCCGCGGACCATCCTGCAGGTAGTTCGAACCCCACGGGACCATACACAGGATCAGAGAATGTGCCATTCGGGAACATGTAGATCGCCCATATATCAAAAGAAACCGAAGAACCCTCATTATTCGTTACGGTGATGCTGTACTGGAAACTCCCTCCGTTATTTGGGATGATAATCGGAGGATTATAGGGAGCAATAACAATATCAACATTCTCCAAAGGCATATTTCCAAGGACATTGAAATCTGCATTTTGATTTTGTTGTTCCGCAGTAATTTCAGTTACTAAAAAAGCAGTCACGACCAACAGCATACAAACAAATATTGTTCCTATTTTATTTTTCATGATTTTTTCCCCACGATTTATTTTTAAAACCACTCGTTATTTAAAAACACGCCTTGAATTTATATTAAAAATGGGTCAAATATGTTAAAATACATCAGATATATTTTCTGAGTCTTTTTATTACTCATTTCTATTTTCCCCATCTTATAAATAACAATATGATTTTTACTGTAAATATCATAGTAGTTTCTAATATAAATAAATATGTATTTGATCGTATTCATATCTTATAAAATATAAATCAACAAAGAAATAAAAAATATACTCTATCAAATGAAAAGCAATCCAAATGCCCTAAGAGATTTTTATATGATGATAAAAGAAAAAGGTAGATTAGAAAGGAGATTCCAAAATATTTGCCTAATAGGTATGATTCTTGTAACAATATTCATTTGTCCTTTTATGATAATTTATGCTATTTATATAAAAATTCTCGAATTGTTAGGTAAAATCAATGATTATTTGTCTATGAAAATATGTTCTCCTTGGGATTCAATCAATGTATGTCGTGCTTGATACTGCTATATCAACTATTACTTTATTACAAAAAAGGTAAATCAAATGAAAAGAAAATGTTTAGCGATTGGAATCATTCTCTTGTTTGTTGGAGTAGCAATAAATCCAATAACAGGGATTTCTAGCAATCGTGATGATACCACACCACCTGTAACCACCATCTCTTTTAATCCTCCTGAACCTGATGGTGAAAATGGTTGGTATGTCAGTAATGTTACCGTAATATTGAATGCTTCAGTTTGTTGATTCGATCACGCAACGCGATTGCTTTTTCAAAATCAAGATC
>CAZGIV010000105.1:7026-8279 GCA_964526175.1 uncultured Thermoplasmatales archaeon
AACACATCAAACTTCCCAAGACGAAGTTCACGGATGATCTCAGAACGCTCAAGGGTATCAATCTCTGAGTGTAAATACCGTGTTTTAATTCCTTTCTCAGCCAGGTATTCAGAGAGCTCTTCTGCAAGCTTTTTTGTCAACGTAGTCACCATCACTCGATCACCACGTTTCACGGTTGTTTGAATCTCACCAATTAAATCATGGATTTGGCCTTCTATCTTTCGGACCTCAACAGGAGGATCAACCAGGCCAGTGGGTCGAATAATCTGCTCAACGACCTGCTGTGATTTTTCTAACTCATAGACACCTGGGGTCGCTGAAACAAAAACCACAGTGCGCATATAGTGTTCGAATTCCTTAAACGTTAACGGTCGGTTATCGTACGCACTAGGTAAACGAAACCCGTATTCAATCAAAGTTTGCTTGCGTGAAAACTCCCCATGATGCATTCCATGGATCTGCGGTATCGTACGATGGCTTTCATCGATAAACATCACAAAATCAGAGGGAAAATAATCAAGCAGACAGTATGGTTTCTCCCCAGGTTTTCGTCCGTCAAGATGCCGTGAATAATTCTCAATGCCCTTACAGAACCCAGTCTCCTGAATCATCTCAAGATCATACAATGTTCGTTGCTTTAACCGATGAGCCTCCAAGGGTGAAAGCTCAGGAAGTCGTGATTCCAACTCTTTTTTTATGGATTCAATTGCGCGTTTCTGACTACTTTCCGGTATCACGAAATGCTTCGCAGGATAAATGAAGAGATATTTCAACACCTCGACAGTTTCACTGGTAGTTTTATTTAGTTCTTTGATGGATTCTATCGTATCCCCGAACATCTCAATCCGATATATATTGTGATAATACCCCAGGATAAGATCAATGGTATCGCCTTTCACACGAAAACGGCCAGGCAATAGCTCAGTATCATTACGTTCATATTGAATCTCTAGCAACCGGCGGAGAAGCGTGTTTCTTGGAAGACGCTGCCCTTTCCTGATTTCAAAACCAAGTCTCTGATAATCAAGAGGATTTCCGACATTGTAGATACAAGAGACCGAGGCGACAATAATCACATCTCGTCGCGATGAGAGAGAAGCAGTCGCAGCAAGCCGCATCTGTTCGAGTTTCGGGTTAACATCCGCATCCTTCTCGATATACAAATCTCTCTGAGGAAGGTACGACTCCGGTTGATAATAATCATAATAGGAAACAAAGTATTCTACACGATTATCAGGGAAAAATTCCTTGAA
>CAZGIV010000106.1:0-1319 GCA_964526175.1 uncultured Thermoplasmatales archaeon
CCATAGAACAATACGACTAGCTGTCACAAGAGGCGAATTATGAACCAAGGCCGGTATAGGCAGTAGTTCCGAAAGTTCTTACCAAGGACCAATAGAGTAGTAAAAACAGGGTTGATCCAGGTCTATAATATAGTCTTGGAAGAAGAATCTTTTGCTTATTCAAACAAAATCAAGGGTGTTTTCAAAGAAAAATCGAGAAAGGAATCTATCATCCGCTAAGAGTTGTGTTGATAAAAACAAGAAGAAGTAACATTGCCTCAGCCTCCAGGATCCACCAAAACAAGAATGCTACAGAAATACTTGGACGTAATGATGTGGTCCCCGTTGAAGACCCCAAGGACCGCTAGACATACAAGGATGTCTGCAAGTAACCAGAGATTATACAGTAGGACTGAGAACATGAAGTAAAACAACCTGATGAAGTAGTTCTTTGAGGTTGTCTTTGGTCTAAACGAGTGTTTCTTGACTCGATAGCTCGTTTCTATTCCCCATCGTTTGCTGTAAAGATTGAATAAGCGTTCAGCAAGTCCTACATCATTTTCATTAAAATCGATATTGGTTGCAAAAGCCCGCTTCACTTCTTCTTCATCGGTAACGACTACGATATTGAACAATGTGTTTTTCATTTCGTAATCCTTGATTACTGTTGGTGATGGTACGATTTCAAGAACCTTTTTAATTCGTTCGTTTGCGGTACATGGCATAAGGAATTTCAAGTGATAATACTTGAAGAGTTCGATTGAGTCTGAGTCGAAGAATCCACGGTCAACATACAACCGTCGTATCTTCACTCGTTGAAGTGCATATTCAAGGAGTGTTCTGAGTATCTCTTGTTTGTTGTCAAATGGTCCAACGGGTATCGCCAGGAGCGTGAATCGTTGGTTTCGTTCTGAAATGGTTATTGTTGCGAATTTATAGTAGTGTGTGGTTCCGCGATCAGGTTTTCCCTCGGTGATCATCGGTGCATTCTTGTCTCCATAATAATGCCAGCCTGTATAATCAATTGAACAATCTACAATCCTTTGGAATTGGTTTGCTTTGCGTGCAGTCTCCCAGATCATCTCAAACATAGACATGAACATGCGTTTCATCTGGTCGATATCCTGGTAATCCTTCAGATGGTAGAGGAGGGTGTCTCCATTTGGTGTTTTAGCTCGCTGAAGCTTGAACGTGCGACTTCCGTTTTCTGCGAAGTCGTTGGTGTTGCACATGTGGAGAATGAGGTCGATGAGATCATTTTTCTGGTAAACAGAATTTCTTTTAGTATTCAGTTCAATCACTGAGGAGAAACGTTTCTTGAATAGTGTGCTAATCTCTTT
>CAZGIV010000106.1:1419-8274 GCA_964526175.1 uncultured Thermoplasmatales archaeon
TATTCAGTTCAATCACTGAGGAGAAACGTTTCTTGAATAGTGTGCTAATCTCTTTTGTCTTAATATTCTTATTATGGTAGAACGTACGTTTTGCCTGCCTCTTAGGTTCCTTTGGTTGTATAATGTTTGTATCGAGGAGTATGCCAAATTTGTTTGAGATTCCCTCGATTTTTTTTACTATGAAATCAATCAGTTGTCTTGTATTCTCATCAAGGATATTGTTTTGAAAATAGCTTATTGTCCGTTGATTTGGTATAGAAGTCATATTGAGTTTTTGTAATTCTTTTTTATGATGTCGAAGATATCTTTCCATCTGTGTTTGGAACCGTATTCCTTTCAACTTCTGGAAGATAAGGAGTTTGAATAATGATTCGTAAGGGAATTTAATAGTTCGGTAATCTTCTTCAAAACAAGAAAGATGTAAATGATTGAGATAGTCTGCTATTGTGATTTCTTTTTCTTGCTTGCATTTCTCGAATGTGTTATATATCTCCTGTTCTATGATTTCTTTGGAGATAATTCGATTGCTTGACGGCATTCATTGTCTCCAACCAAGGGAGGCTACACCCCTCCCTCGGTATACTCATGATATATTACTATAGGTATATATGTTTACTAGTATTTAAATTTTATCTATGATAATAATATACTATAGGTAATTTTATATAGTGAATTATAGATTCTCAGATTGATGGCAATCGAGAAGATTACCATATTGAAATGCAAATGCGAACGATGCAAACATGAATGGATTACTCGGAGTAAAGAAACACCAAAAGTATGTCCAAAATGTAAAAGCCCATACTGGGATACACCGAGAAAAAAACCTACGAAATGACGTTTTACAAGATCTGAGCAGATGGTATTTCATCTGCATAATAAGAATGCTTTTATTATGTTTAAGCGTTTATTTCTTGAAAAATCCACAAATGAATTTTCATTGTTGGAAAAAACAACCATAGAAATTTCAACAATAGAATTTTCAAAAACTCTTTATATTTAAATACTATAGATACCTCATCTTATGGCCGTTCATTTAACGAAGAAACAACGCATTGTCTTTGCAGTTTTCCTTAAAAATGAGAACAGAGTCCTCTCATTTAACGAAATTTTTTCAGAGTTGACGAAACAAAATATAAGAATATCGAAAAGAACAGTTAAAAATACGTTACATGAGTATGATCAATTCCATACAAGGGAAAACTCTCCATTGATTATGAAAAACCTCAACGAGACTGGCGGTGGTGTCTGCTATAGTATTAATGAGAAGATCGAAACGTTTATTGAGCTCGCTCGGAATCTTTTGAGTGCAAAAGAATTTGCCTCTATCTTTTTTAAAGCAAAATTTTCGCAACAATTCCTTAACGATCTCGATATTATGAAACATGTTGAAAAGAATCTAAATGTAGAGTTTGATGAAGATACACGCTATAAGATTTATCAAATCATTCATAACTCACCTTCTGCCTTGTATTTTGGGCTTTTCGCCAAGAATTTAAAATCTCAACTAATGAAAAACATACAGGTGTTACCTGAAGAAGCAGAACATGAAATACGGGAAAATTTTATCAGCAGACTCTTAGATGACCTTAGAGATAAGGATTTTTTCCTCTCAAGAGATTTAGAGAAATTGGAAATACGTATTGATACTGTGTGGAACTTTAAAAGAAAAAAGAATATCAGAGTTGATTTGAATTTAATTTATAAACAGTAGGTTATTTGCGTCGTCTTCTTTTTGTTGTACTTTTTCGTCTCCAAGAGGATCTCGGTCGTCTTCCCACGGAAATCACAAACAAGAAGATGTAAAAAAACTGGAGTATAAAAAAGTGTGGTCTTTAGTATTCTACTCGATAATTATAAATGTTTTCAAGAAAACCACATTTTCCTTTTATTGGACGCTACGAACAAGATAATAAAATATGAAATTAAAAAAAAACGGATAAAACATTAATTATATATTTTCAATTAACGGCTCGCCGTATAAGACCGTTGTCTAGTTTGTTTTGACTACGGTAACGTCTCTGCGTATTTCGATGAGGAAATCGACGAGAATCTCAACGATATTTTCCCCACGGATTCCTTCTTTTTTCTTTTTCTATAACTTCACAACTTGATTTTATTTGGAAAAATTCAGTTTAATTAAAATAATCATTGAAGTAACCACTGACCATTATTGTATAATTTATTTTTCAAGGAGATACCGTAATATCGGGAATGCGTTGGGGAACCGTTCCAACAACCAATGGATGAACGGATGCTGTGGTGGTTCAAAGGAAAAAGGCATGGTAACTTCCATTGTTGACCAGTTGCTTTCCAAACCAAGTACATCCCGTGCTTTCGCTTTTATAATGTAAGTTCCTTTTTTTGTCCAAGTATGCCCCTGCCAAATGCGCTGACCAGATGCACCCTCATACGACCAACCACTTGTTCCATCATCCCAGTCAACAAAAACTTGAACCGGATTATAATCTGGATCATCAATTAAAAATTTATAATCGTATTCATTACTGACCCCTCCCTTTGCAGGTCCCTCGATGATTGGGGGATTTGGCGGTGCATTCGAGTCAATGACACCAAACGCATGGAGACCATTACCATAATAAGCACCTGTTGAACCGATATAGATAGTCCCGTCTTTAGCAATCGCTGGAGAGGAATCCACCCATTTATCTGAAATCTGTTTACGCCAACGTTCTGTTCCATCAGGATTGACAGCAAGAATCTCACCGCCACTGATTTCACCGATATCCACCCCGACATAAATCGTGCCCTCTGCGGCAATCGCAGGACAGGATGTAAAGATATGTCGATTCGTTCCTAGATAAAATATCCAGCGCATCGTCCCATTTGGATACATTGCGTATAATGCATCACCACCGACATAAATGGTTCCATCTGTTGCGATCGCAGGGGTGGTTTCTGTCCCGGAGCCGACCTTGCAGCGCCAGCGCATCGTCCCATTCGGGTAGAGGGCGTAGAGGTATCCATCCCAGGAACCAAAGTAGATAGTGCCATCAGGTGCAATGGAGGGTACTCCCTTGACATGATTCCCGGTGGGGAACCGCCATTTCAACGTCCCGTTCGGATTGATGGCGTTAAAATAATTATCCCACGTTCCAACATAGATAGTACCATCAGTCCCTACTGCTGCATCACGATAGATATCGCTCATTAAGTTATAGCACCATTGTAATGTCCCATTGGGGTTGACTGCAAATAGTTTCCCCTCCACGGTACCAATATAAATCGTTTCATTCTCCGCAAGCACAGGTGAGGAAAATGACAAATCTTGAAGGAAAACCTTCCATTTCAGGTTTCCAGTGGGATGCAAGGCATATAAGTACCAATCGCAGGAGGCTATGTAGATGGTACCGTCTGTAGCGATTGCGGGAGTCGAATGGATTGGCTCGGATGTTTTATATTTCCATTTTAACATACCGTTAGGATTCAGTGCATATACATAGTAGTCTTTACTTCCGAAAATAATAGTACCTTCATCGGTGACCACCGCACCGGAATCAACACCACTTATCAAGGTTTGAAAACGCCATTTCTCAATACCAGGGTTATCTATAGTGTCAGCGGTGGTCCGACCGATGCGCTGTGCGTTAAAACTTTTCATTGGCCAAGATGAGTTCATCGGACCGTATACCCCCTTCGAGGATAAGACCGTGAAAACCGGCGTGACCGGCAGCTCCCTTGGGTCACCATTCCTGGACAGAAATGGATGATGCTGCTGGTCACCTCTCATCCGTTCTTCATACGGGTACGCGTTCCGAAGGAAGCACACCTGCGCAGACGACAACCGCTGCTCTGAATTAAAAGAAGTATTTTCCATGGGGAGTGTCGCATGAGCAGGCATTAGGGATACAAGAAAAAGAATGCAAACAATTGATGGTATGCTTATTTTTTTTTCCATAATTCTAACCGTCCCTCGAAAGAAACTATCTACGTTGTTCCTTAAATAACTTTCCTCGAAAAATATTCTAACACAAGGATGAACACCTCATTTAAGTGATTTTTTTCTCCAAAGAATTATAAAAAAGAAAACATTAAATAATAATATTCCATTCATTTTTGTATCGGGAGATTTGAGAGGAATGAAAGTAAACAAAATAAATGTTTTATTTGTTATAATTACGCTAGTCATCACCTCGATGGGAGTTATGATAAACAATGATGATGTTCATGCAACCCCAAGTCCTGAGGATATCACCTTTGACTATCAGTTGATATACAATGTTACCAAATATCTTTCAGACCGGATAACCGAATCCTATGATATTAAAAACGGTTCGCTTGCAAAGGGACGTGATTTCGGATCAAAGGGTGAATATGATGCCGCTGATTATATTGCTCGTAAAATGTTTGAATTCGATCTCCTTGATCTTAATTATTCAGCACTTTCATATCGTCAACAAATCAAAGATTACGATGCAATCATTAATTTATCTGACTTAGATAATGATTCACTTGAGATACTCTGGAGAAAACTCACACTCCATAATCTCACGTCCAACGAAACCACAAACATCACCGACTTCTACATCAGCCCCGAATGGGGAAAAGCCAGCTTCCCAATCCTCTGTAGAAATTTCGATAAAAACCAGCTCACAAAAAATTACTCCTACACGAATCTGCAAATCGGCCCCTACCCACCAATAAATTGGTCATTTATCTACGATTTCTTTATCGACATTCTTACTAAAGGATTCTTCGAAAACCTCACTGAAAACATAACACTCAATAAAGAAAACACATTCGATGAATACCTCACCAGCCTCTTCGAGGTATACTACAACTTCACCTTTGAAGATATCCTTGAGCACCCTGAGAACGCTACCGAGCTTCCCTGGTATAATGAAACCCTCTTCGATTGTACAAATGATTATGTTTTCTTTGATGAAAATCCAAATTTCAACCCCAATATGTCAGCCAGTCCCTTTCTTGATGACATAGTAGAACCAATACTTAACGCAATTTTCTCAATATTTGGTTACGATGATTTCGAGATCAACGAACTCCAATCATGGGTCCTCCTAATAAAAAGAACAGAACAAAAAATTCAAACAAAAATAATGAAATGCCTACCCTGCTGTAAAGCATTACTTCGCTACGACTATCATAATGACAGTTTCAACACTGCACCAAACAGAGAAATGGCAGTACCCATCGTCTACATCAATGGAACTCTCGGTCATCAGATTAACCAAAGCAGAGGGGACTACCGAATAGACATCCAATTCAATCAATCATGGAACGACTCTGTCGAGAGCTATAATGTTATCGGGCAGATCAACGGCAGTGACCCAAGTAAGACGGTGATCATAGAATGTCTCTATGACTCAGTCTGGTCTTCTGGGACGGCGGACTCCGCGATTGGTGTCGGCATGGTTCTTGCCCTAGCGAAATACATGAAACAATTAGAAGAAAGCGGCGTTATACCAAGATACACTGTGAAATTCATTCTCTTCGGTGGTGAAGAGCACGGTCTTAAAGGAGCAAATTATTATGAAAGCCAATCAACGGAGATCATCAGAACCGTTATCGACCTCAATCAACTCGGTTTTATTCAACCCGCACCAGACCCCTCGTTAATAATGCATGTTGCGACCAATAAAATCCACTTCAAACCAATGATCAAGCACATCACGGAAATCACCGATTACGAGGAAAGAGCAGACGACGGCACTGAATTTAAACTCTCTTGGACACCACTTGGTTCCGTGAGTGACGAATGCGCATTTGTTTTCCGCCCGTTCTGTAAAACCGTGATGTTCCTAAAGGACTTCAATTGGACCAGGCATCATCATGATGGTGAAAACCACACCAAAGGCGACACCATGGATTACTATGATGAAGATGATATCGAGTTAACCATGGAAATGATCTGGAACGTCACCCGGGCGTTCGCCATGAACCCGGATTCCCACTTCGAAAACGTCACCTTTGATTATTCCGATGAAAACAATGATAATAAAGAGGATACGGTAAATATTTCTTTTACCATAAAAACCGTGCTCCCGGAGGATAAAGTAACCGTGCGACTGGTTCTTATCCCAACCTATCTCTCAAACCCGCTTCACCCGGGTTATCCAATACTCTACCGATACCGTACAGAAAAAGAATTCATCGTCACCCCTGATGGTACAGATGGATACCTCTCGTTACAGCTCCCTAAGGGAGCACCATCATCTCTCTATCGGGTTCAACTGGTGTTATTAAATTCCACTGGTGATACCTACGTGGATTATTTTGGTCGAGACGGGGTTCTCAGCCAGTTGTTTGAAAAGATAGATGATATTCTCGATTTCTTTCAGAATGAATTCGACATTGATTGCGAGGAGGCTTTATTGGCAAACTCTGAAGAAATCCAATCAGATTTTAATTTAAACATCACAGAACTCCTGGAGAACTATCCTCGCATACAGGATATCCAGGATTTATTCCAGGATCTCATGGCTCGTTTCATATTCCAAGATGATAATAGTAGTGGATTACGGATGCTCTCCCCTCCGAATAATCCTCCGGAACGCCCGGACCTACCCGAGGGACCAATTGTGGTCTATGCGCATCAGGAGTATGATTATACGACAAAAACGACAGATCCTGATGGTGATCAAGTGGAATATAAATGGCGGTTCCAACTCGGTGATCTCATCTTTAATTACAATAAATGGAGCCTACCGTATAACTCAAGTGAGAATCATACGCAGAGTAACTCCTGGGATGACCGGGGATGGCATTTCGTCACGGTGAAAGCACGTGACATCTGGCGTAGCCCCAACGTTCAAAGCGGTTACTCCTTATTCCTCCCGGTCTATGTGTTTACTCATTCATGGTTTGATGCACCCT
>CAZGIV010000107.1:0-8231 GCA_964526175.1 uncultured Thermoplasmatales archaeon
AGCGTCATTTTTATTGACAAAATATTTATATTAAAATGACCTTAATATGAAGGTGTTCATCGGAGTGGGAGATAAAAATGAGCCGTTCGTTAATAAAATCAGCAATGATCGTTGGGGTTTTCTTGCTTTGTGTTGGAAGTAGTATTTCTATCGGAATGAGTGAGACGTTTCGAAAACCTCAGAAGATTTTTACCAAAACAATGGGAGAATACATTTCCTCTCAGAATCAGGTCATCTCTCAGAATTCCTCTTTTGTTATTGGCCCATATACCCAACAGTCGCAGAAAAATTCTATCATTGTGTCTTGGGAAACAAAGACGCCAACGACACAAAACGAGGTACGGTGGGGGCTTACGATAGATCTTGGCAACATCACTGTTGAAAAAAACCTCCTTGCTCACACTTTTCATTCGGTTATAGTGGAAGGGTTGGCTGCTTCAACGCAGTATTACTATACGGTCGTGTCTGATGAGATTGAGAGCACAACGTTTACGTTCTGTACATCTTTTCAACAGGCCGATGAGATACAATTCGTGGTGTACGGTGACGACCGAGGAGGTTGGGATAATTGGGTAAGTACAAAAATCGTTGCACATGCAATTGAAGCCCTACATCCACCATTTGTCATCAGCACCGGGGATCTGGTCGATGATGGAATAAATCCAGATAACTGGGTTGATTTTTTCGCTGCATCACCTTTTGTTCATAATAGCACCCTATATCCGGTGCTAGGGAACCATGAGCACTATACGAGTTGGTATTTTACTTACTTTTCGCTTCCCGGTAATGAACGATGGTATTCCTTTGATAACGGACCTGTCCATTTCATCGGTCTTGATTCGAACCTGAGGAATGCATATCGATTGGTTCAACTCGTCTGGCTTGTGCATGATTTACGAACAAACAGTCAACCATTTACCATCGTTTTTTTCCATCATCCTTTATATAGCTCAGGAAACCATGGGAATACAACATTGCTGCGTTTAATCTGGAAACCAATTTTTGAACACTTTGGAGTTGATATCATATTCAATGGCCATGACCATGATTACGAACGCAGTATTGTGAACGGTATCACCCATGTTGTGACTGGCGGTGGAGGAGCTCCGCTGTATGATGTGGGACACAGTTCCTGGACTGTGTATTCTGAAAAAACCTATCATTATTGCCTTCTTAATGTGAATTCGGAACTATTAACCTGTCAAGCGATAAAACCTGATGGAACCGTGTTTGATTCCTTTACGATACCGTCATAATAGGAATACCTTTGAATCGAAACTTTTTTACGGCGCGAAACTAAGGAAAAAAGATAATCCACTCATCGTCCATTAACAAGCAATTATGAATAATCGATGCAGTGCTGTAGATTACTTTTCTTTTCTTGATATGAAGTAGACACCGACAAAGAGCAATACAATACCAACAGTCTGCATACTGGTGATAACTTCGTTAAGAACAAGAAATGCTAATATCGCTGCGAAAAAAGGTGTTGACAGCTCCAAGCCAGAGACCTGTGCCGCTTTCAGTCGTTTTAATCCCTCGTAATAAAGAATGGTTCCAATGCCGATGATGACGCCGATGAAAACCTGGTATATATTGGCAATCATCAGTGAAGATGTAACGCCAAGGTACATGGTAAAAACGAGCGCAGGGAAGAAAAAACGATAGAATGTAATCACGCTTGCACTCATCGCGGTGAGATATTTCTTCATTACGATTGCTGAGGTTGCCCAGGCGATGGTCGCAGACAGAACGATGAGATCTCCTATGGTACCGAACTTCAATGCGAACAGGTTCTCCATGGTTCTGGTTGTGACGAGGAGTCCGGAGATAATCATAAACGAGATTCCAAGATAGTCGAATTTTGTCAGAGCATCTGTTTTCAACAGGAAAAATCCAAAGGCGATGATGAAGATTGGTTGCATGTGTCCGAGGATGACTGCGTTAATCACTGGGATTTGTGACAAGGCGAAGAAATACATGAAATCTGCAAAAAGTGTTCCGATAATAGCGATATAGATCAGAGGTGAAAGCTGACGTCGTGTCACCTTCAAGGGAGAGTTCCTTGTTAGTACAATATAAATGAATGCGGTAAACCCAGCAACAATGGCTCGTATTGCTGAGGTGTGAATAAAATCAGAGTTCTCATAGGAGAGTTTTGCTAGTATCGGTTCTATCGCCCACATGATGCTGGCGAGAAGTATTGTTACAACCCCAAAGTGTTTGGTGTTCACAAACGATGTGAAAAGGTACAGCACTTAAATTATTTTTTCAATGTTGGATGTAAAAAATATGGAATTATGGGTGTTTCTTTTTTTGGAATCTTTTTTCGAGGGTAAAACCGATATGTAAAAGCAACAGGATTATCAATGGTATGATGAGATTGGAATGAATCTGAAACGATGTGAGTTTTGATACCGCACCAAAGGTGAGGGGTTCGATGATCTGATAATTGCTGATGCCAAGTCCTGTGACGATGGAACTGATGATGACAATGGTAAGGAGCACGTGGGTCAGTGTTTTGATAATTTGCAGTCCCTTCATGGTGTTTACTTATCAAAGAAGCTCTCATTAAGATTCCCGTTGTTTGAGTACCCTCTGCTTTCCCAATATCCTTTATAATTGAGGTTGTCTGATAGTTCGATTTCGGTGACCCATTTGATCCATTTGTATCCCCATTTGCTCTCTGCGACCAGTTGAAAGGGGAACCCGCGTTCTGGTGGAAGGGTTGCATTATTCATTTTGTACGCAAGCATGATGTTGTTGTCTGTGGTGTAGTTAAGAGGAAATGATGTAGTGTAACCATCATAGGCTTTGAAGATAATTGTGTTCGCAGTGAGATTTGGTTGTGCCTCTGTTAAAATATCTTTTATAAGGAAGCCTTCCCAAAGGATTTTTACGCTCCATCCTTCGACGCAGTCTAAGGTTACGACTTTTTTATAGTTCTGGAATGTATCGATGATCTCGTCATAGGTGTAGTTTTTTGGGTTTTTCACAAGACCTGTGATGGTTAGCTGGTAGGTTGATTTGTTGATCTGTTGTGGTCCTTTGATAGAGTTTTCCCGGAAATCGTCTACAGAGGAGAGTTTTTCTCCTTGGTATTCCCGTATTTCAACTGCATCAAGTTGAATGTTTTCTTGTCCAAAACACCCGCTATATACGATCATTAAAAGCATCGATACGCTGAAAAGCAGGAATATGATAGATGATGTTTTTTTCATTGAAATATTCTCCTTTCGATTAAAATAACAATTGTTAATATTAACCATGGTGAGGTATTTAAGAGTATCGTCAGGTCCGTTTCTTTTTTTTCGGTCCTCTGCTCTTAGCGTTCTAAAAAATAAAACATTTCATGGTAATCAATAACGACAATTCTAATAAGCAGAATATTGATATGGATATATGACGAAAACGTCGTTAGGGCTGGAAGAAAATTTTGAGGCAGTGTTATGCTATCTTGGCGTGTGGATAACTGGTTTGATCTTTTATTTTATTGAGGATAAAAACAAGATTATTCGTTTTCATGCGGCACAGTCGGTTTTGGTGTTTCTGCCGTTGATGATTCTCGCATGGATCTTTGGAGGATTCTTTGGGATTTTTAGTTACGGTCCTGCATGGGTTTTTTTTGGGTGGATTAGCTGGCTTTTCTGGGTTCTTGTTCTTATCTTATGGCTTATTCTGATGGTGAAAGCCTATCAGATGCAGAAGTTTAAACTTCCGATTGTTGGGGATATTGCTGAAAAACACTCATAATCGTACTAATATCCCTTTTTTTATTTAGAATTACTATACAATTGAGAAAAGGATACTATAGATATTTGGATATTTGAAGAAATACCGATAGTGGAATTTTTAGTCAGTTCTCTTTAGAATATGACGCATTATAACACTTAAGAAGTGGGAGTTAACATACTCTTCATTGAGCGGAAAGCTTTTTTTTTTTTTGATACCTTTTTATAGAGAAAGTCAATATTGAATTAGCACCGTGGTGGACGCATATGAAAACAAAAACCCTTCATCAATCAGTCGTATTTGAGACCGATCCTCATGAGGTATATGAGACGTTAATGGATTCGAAAAAACATGCGACATTTACTGGTGCGAAGGCAAAGATTGGTCGACATGTTGGGGATAGCTTTAGTGTCTGGGACGAGTGGGCATCGGGGCATAATGTCGAGTTAGTTCCTGATAAAAAGATCGTGCAGCAATGGCGGGGGTCTGATTGGCCTGAGGGACATTATTCAGTGATTACCCTTGAACTAAAGAAAGTTGACCGCGGCACTCGTTTGGATTTTACACAAACCGATATCCCTGAGATGTTCTATAAAGATATTGCCCAGGGGTGGAAAGAGTGGTATTGGGAAAAACTTAAAAAGTATTTTGCTAAGGGATAAACGAACGGTGAATGTTTTTTTTAGAGATAAAAATAGAAAGAAATTGCGAAGAAATGTTTGTGTGTGTGTGTGTTCTCGGTTGTTTATTCCACGCTGAATGTGCTCTCAGGGATATCTGCGAATGAATAGTTACTGTAGGTATAGTCCATGGTCACGGAGGTAAATTCGTTATTCGTTATGTACTGTGCTTGTAATGGAACTCCTTTTTCATCCCATATCCATATTTTTGCTGTGGTTGAATTCCTTTGGCTTGGAATGTATTGGATAACGGTCGCTTTCATTCCAGCGATAGTCTCTGTTCCTAGTGTCGTGAGTGTTTGGTTTTCTAGAAGGTCTTTTACTGTCTCTGCGATGGAGAGTTGAGGAATGTACATCCCTGTATATAGTTCGGAGGTGTTTTGCGTGGCGTTATAGAGGTATACGCCCTCAGGGCGTATAATAAACGTATCGGTCGTTGTTATATTACCGCTGACGCTGGTCTGTTGTTCTTTCAGGTACGGTGTTTTTTGCCATATCTTCATTGTCGTCGTTTGCTCCACAGAACCTGCTATGGTCGTTGACATATCGAGTTCATAGTAGACGGTTTCGATGGTGACGGCTTTTTCAAGGATTGTCTGGATTGATTCAGATGATGAATTGCTTTGTTCGGTGCAACCGCTGACCATGAGAAGAAGACATGTTAGTGTTGTGATTATCCCAAATATCTTTGTGTGTTTGTCCATTTTTCCTTTCCCTAGAATGATGACTAAAGAAGAGATGGTTCTTTAAAAAGATTTCCAAATTACCATGCTTTTTGATATTGATTCTATTGAAAGAATCGATTGATTTCGCCTATCCAATACTAGTTGAAAATCATTGTTTTTTGCGTTTTAGAACCATAGGTTTAAATATTATTTAAACTAATATATAATATATACATATTAAATATAATCTGAAACGAGAAGAAACCATGAGATGTTAACTATGGTCCGACAAGAAAGCGTTTCAATTAAAAAGGCAATTGAAGAGCTCTTACAAACACATATATTCAAAGAACTAACAAAGGCAAATGATCCTGAATTCACTCAACAACTTGCATTATGGCTTGTCAGATACATCCTTGTTCTTGCGTCAATGAAAAGCTCTTTTAAGATAAGCTTTGAAGAAGCCCTGCTGAATTTACATGGAGAAAAATATCGTAAGATCATAGAAATCACGGAAAAAACATTTCAGAATGCACCTAATGACACAGAAGACGACACATCCTATATCCGATAAAAAAAAGATAAAAATAAAAAAGACCGGTAAGAGATTATTAACTCCTACCGTACGAAGGAGTTTTTTTCTAGTATTTTCGATTTTTCTGCCAGGTTTGCCAGTAATCTTTTAGCTCATGTAAGGCTTGGTCTAGGGTAATTGTGTTTTTTGCAGTCGTGATATGATTCGGTTCAATCGGGAACGTCGTATTATAGGGCAAATGCCACGTCTCGCAGATGTAGGGGTCAAGCAAAATACCAAGGTTGTTGATTTGTCCGTTAGTTTCGACCCATGTGGTGAATGTCCCAACTCGGGAGTGGAACTTGTCATACACTGTCATCTCAATTAATTCCTCTACCGGGCAGGTGGTCGGACCACAAGGAATTGTTTTATTCCAATACCTGGTCAGATCGTCCATGGTTTTCGTTAAGGTTACTGTGTTACCAACCGTGCGAATATAATCATTATAGACGGGTAACAATTTATTTGCACCTCTAAAATATGTGTTTCGTGCAAAGTCGTTCATTTTTATCCCGAAAAAATACCCGGGATAATCTTCGTTCCAGCTGTTCCATGTCTTATCGACCCAACCGATTGCGTTACCGGTTGCATCGAATACTTCTTTTCCAATTAACTCATTAGAGTTCCATATTTTCATTTACGTACACCTCACTACCTAGTGTTGTGTTGATATGGATAGGATTAATTTAAATGTTTCTGTCGGAGAATAATTATTAATAAAAAAAAATCACAACCAAAGAAAAAAGAGCCTAGGCATTCTACAGTTTTTCAATGATGAAGACAAAGGTTTTTTACGATTTATACAACAATAAAAAGAAATTCCCTATACACGATTTGTCGTGGTCCAATAAGAATCGAATTCCTTCTCGTCAGTAAGCGGTCTTGTGGGTGAATATTGACTTTAATGAAATATATTTTCGCTCTGAAGAGGTTCGTATGGACAATGAAAAGGCAATCTCCCATTCCATCGGTTGTTCCGTTATAGGAATACAAACCACCTTTCACACTTATATTTGCTCCAGGATATGAGTGAAGACCAACACCAGGAGTATAGGTATAAACATGGATGAGTAGATATCCGGTAAGTAACAAAGATCCTGGTTTTTCTTGTACTATATCGCTTTGTTTTTCAGCTTTAATATTCAGGGTAATTTGTTGTTCTGTAATTATGCTATTCGATGCTACAAGGGGTAGAGCCATCAGTGTCATGACACTGAAAAAGCAAAAAAATACCATTTTTTTCTTCATGTTTTCACCTGATCCATACTTTTATAACAATCACTTGTATAAAAAACTACCTTTGCTAAGCGTAATATTTAAGTTGCATGAACTGTTTCTGAGGTTATATTTCATCTAGATGAGAGCGTCATAATGTCAAAAATTAGGTCAAGCAAAAATATTAGACGGAATTGGGGCTTTATTATCACTACTTGTTGTAGTACCTAGGACCCATTGTAGGTATTGTAGGGCTGGTGCTTGTTTTTATAGCTGTCAAATATATTGCCGAAGAAACAAAAAACCATAGTATTTTTCAAAACTACCTGATGAATTTCATATTCACCATCATCGCTCTTGGTGCGGTCATCGTCATAATGATTATTTCATTTGGCGTTTCCGGTGGTTTTTCATGGATAAATAGTATACAAGAACAAAATATCACTGACTTTAGCTCATTTTGGACGTCATTTGGAATCCTGATAGGAGGTTGTATCGTCGCTCTTGTGGTTGCATGGATACTCCTTATTTTAGGAACGCTTTATCTGAGAAAAAGCTATAATAGCATTGCAGAACATACGAAAGTTGACTTATTCAAAACAACAGGACTGGTGTATTTCATTGGTGCGATTGCTCTTATTGTCATTATAGGAATCTTTATTATCATTGTTGCAAAAATACTAGAAATCGTCGCGTTCTTCATGCTACCTGAGAACCTTCCTGCTGCAACAGAAATCCCTAAAACAGTAATAAGAACCTCCTAAAACAACCACCCCCTAGTTCGAGGGGAGATTCCCTTTCATTTTTATTTAATTTAATTCTTACTCAATAATATCTCAGAAAACTTTTCAACAAACTCTTCACTAAAAAATAATGATTCCGAACTTCCTTGTCTCATACCTACACCTTTTAGATGCTGGGGAGGAAAGGGAAAATAGCGAGGGGGAAAAATATGAACAACCCACACCTTTCCTCTCTTCTCACTCCTTCTCGATTATGGTAATGGATGGAAAGGAAACTTTTGAGGGATAGTATATATGAATAGGGAATACCTTTCCTCCATTTCCTAGAAAAACAAAACTTCAAGCAATATTTATAACTTACTATACTTTTTTAAAACATTTGTAACAATAATAAATAAATTCTTTTCCTCATTTTTAATTATGTTTATATTTGTACAGGATTAAGCTAGAGTAATCACTCAATTTTATATAACAGATTTTTCACATGAAATATGATCACAACGAATTCGTCTTCTGTGATGTTCCACTCTTTATTTTAACCATCCTTCTGCTTCAATGAAAATAAGATTAACTTGACATTGTCACATTACAAATAACTCGCATGAATTTCCATGCCCAACTT
>CAZGIV010000108.1:0-8176 GCA_964526175.1 uncultured Thermoplasmatales archaeon
TGGTGGTAAAAACAGGGAGGTCTTCACCTTGGTCAAAGAAGATTTTTTCTTCGAACGGTCCTGAGGTTGGGAGAAACCATTTTTTGTATGCATCAACGGTGCCATTTGGATGAATTAAAATAGCTGCGTTGTAGATCAGTCCGTCGACTATGTCGTCTTTACAGGGCATGCCAAAAACTAGGTAACATCGTTTGTTTTTTGCGATTTTTTTCAGATGTTGAATGGATGGTCCGTTGAGTGGTTCAGCGATGTTTCTGAATTCGTCCTTACAGCGCTCTCCTGAGAGGAAATACTCACCGAAAATATAGATGTCCGCTTGTGTTTTTTTAATGTACTTTTCAATGGTTTGTATGTTTTTTATTTTATTGGCAATGGTTGGTCGTGCGGAGATTAGGGCAAGTCTCATAGCGACAACTCGGTGGAAGGTATCGTCGATGATGATATAATAGTTATTGATAGAACCACTGAATTTTGTTAGTATTTTTCAAAAAAGAGTCGAGAATAGGGAAAAATATATATACTATACAATATAAAAATAATACCATTAAATAAATAAGGGGACTATAAATGCCGCTTGTCACGTTACATGCACTCGCAAAAACAATCCAAAGAACGCTTAATATAAGTGAAAAAGAAGCACGAAAATACGCTGAAATCGTCATGGATATGTTCGGATACGATGACTGTATCATTGATAATATCCTAGATCATGCTGATCGACGTTTATTCTATCGCTTGGAATCAGAAGGGATATTAAACACCAGACGAGATGAAGCCCTGTTAAGTGACGGAACCAACTGGCGAATCCGTTATTGGGTGTTTCAGAAAAACGTCATTTTCCCCTCAGTATCAAAGAAGAAAGTGAAAAATACCCGGTCGAAGAAAAAATCTATCCCCGCCTATAAGCCACAGAGCGTTTATTCTTCACTACCTGAGACTGCATGGACCACCAGAAAAACAACCTTCATATAAATGTCCCCTGCCGGTGGTCCTCCTCCCTTTTCTGATGCACTTGATAAACGTACATCTTTTTAACAGAAACATGATATCGACCATGGCATTGCATGAAAACCGATATCGATATAGCACGATCTATTCCGCTGCTTCCCATCGAGGATATCGCGGCGAAAGCAGGGATTCATGAGGATGAATACATCTGCTGGGGCCGTTCAAAAGCAAAGGTCTCCTTGAGCATATTAAAACGGATAAAGCAGCAGAAACAAGGCAAGCTGATTCTGGTCACAACCATTAATCCAACTTCCAGTGGTGAAGGAAAGACGACCGTCACCATCGGACTGGCACAAGCTCTTTCCCAACTAGGGAAAAAAACCATGCTCGCCATCCGGGAGCCCTCCATGGGTCCGATAATGGGAAAGAAAGGGGGCGCCACCGGTGGGGGGTATTCACAGGTTCTCCCAATGGAGGATATCAATCTGCATTTCACCGGCGATATGCATGCGATTACCAGTGCCCATAACCTTCTCGCAAGCTTACTTGATAACCATATCCATCATGGGGACCTGTTCCATATCGATCCTCGTTTTATCGTCTGGCCACGCGTTCTTGATATCAGTGATCGGGCGTTACGGAAGGTTGTTGTAGGACTCGGTGGTCCTTCTGACGGCGTCCCTCATGAGATAGAGTTTTCGATTACGCCAGCATCGGAGATTATGGCCGTCCTCTGCCTCTCAAAGGATCTCACTGATTTAAAACATCGGCTCAGCCGTATCATTGTTGCCTATACCTATGATAACAAACCGGTGACTGCCGTTGATCTTAAAGCAGTGGGTGCAATGACGGTGTTGTTAAAAGACGCGATCATGCCGAATCTGGTCCAGACCATCGAAGGGGTTCCTGCGTTTGTCCACGGAGGCCCCTTTGCAAATATCGCACATGGAACCAATAGTCTTATTGCGGATATGATAGGGTTACGGCTCGCTGATTATTTCGTAACTGAGGCTGGGTTCGGTTCTGAGCTGGGCGCTGAGAAGTTCTTTGACATCGTCTGTCGGACCGGTGATCTCACCCCTGATGCGGTTGTTCTTGTGGTCAGTATTAAAGCGTTGAAACGACATGGGGAAGGCAACGATAGAAACGCTCTTCAAAAAGGACTTTCGAACCTTGAAAAACACCTTGAAAACATCGCCTGGTTCCAAGTTCCTGTCATTGTGGCGATCAATCAATTTACCGGTGACGCTGATGAAGAATTGGATTTTATTGAAGAGTTTTGCTCCAAAAAACAGGTCCCCTGTGCCGTGGTCGATGTGTGGGCAAAAGGTGGCGAAGGGGGAATCGAGCTGGCAGGAAAACTCGTGAGTTTGATCCATAACACGCCGTCTCGTTTCACCTATTTGTATGATCTTAATCTGCCCGTGAAAACGAAGATAGAAATCATAGCAAAAAAGATGTACGGCGCAGAACGGGTCGCCTATTCCGTCAACGCGGAAAGTGACATAAAACTGTGTATGGATCTCGGGCTCGACGCCCTTCCGATTTGTATCGCAAAGACCCCGTACTCGCTGTCTGATGACCCGCTCTTGCTTGGGAGACCAACGGGTTTTAAGATCACGGTCCGGGATATCAAGTTCTCTGCAGGAGCTGGATTTTTAGTCCCCATGACTGGGAAGATTACGACCATGCCTGGTCTTCCCCCGAAACCTCAGTCCGAGTTCATGGACGTCGATAAAAACGGAAATATCATTGGGTTATCATAATTTTTTTTTTTAATCTATATGTACTATAGTACTCTTTATATAGAGAATTGTGATTATCAACTACGAATTATTAAAGTTGGGCGAGGAATCCTTTATGACTGAGGATAATATTGAACAACAGATTGATGATATTCTTGAGGCATTACGAGAGACATCCGGAAAAGACGTCAGTCGAGAGACACTGGAAAAGGAGTTAAAGAAGTTTTTAGAATATGGTGTCCCTGCGGATCATGCGAAACAGACGCTTGTGAAGAAGTTTGGTGGCGGATCAAGACAATTCGTATCATCCGAGCGTAGTTTACTTGTTGATTTGAAACCGGATCAACAAAGCGTTCATGTGCTATGTCGTATCGTTTCAGTAAACCCTCGGGAGATACAAGTAAAAGGGGAAACAAGGAAGATTTTTTACGGTATCCTTGGTGATGAGAGTGGAACGATTCAATTTACTGCTTGGAAGGATTTTGAGCTAGAAAAAGGCACCGTGGTAAACATCACTAATGCGTATACCAAAGAATGGCAAGGGAGCCTGAAAGTGAATTTCGGTGATCGGACCAAGGTAACAAAATCTGATGCATCTGAGTTACCTGAGGTGAACCTCGAACCACGGGCATACAAGGTCAAGGAGTTACATGGTGGGATGAGTTCTGTTGAGGTTGTCGCACGAATCCTTGAGATAAAAGACCGTGAGGTGGAGGTTTCTGGTCAGAAAAAGAAGGTGTTTTCTGGGATCCTTGGGGACGAGACCGGGAAAGCGCAGTTTACCGCATGGCATGATTTCAAATTAAAAGAAGGCGTCGTCGTCAAGATTGCTGGTGGGTATGTGAAGTCCTGGAAAGGTATCCCCCAGTTTACGTTTGATGAGAAGGCAAGTGTAGAGAAACTTGATGCAAATACGATCCTAAAAAAAGATGTAAAAACCCAGAAAATCTTGTTAGCGGAGCTGGTGGAGCGCAATGGCGCATTGGATGTGGAAGTGGAAGGGACTGTTATCGAGATCCGGAAAGGCTCTGGATTGGTGCAGCGATGCCCTGAATGCAACCGGGTGCTCCAGGATGGGGCCTGTGCCGTGCATGGGGCTGTGGAAGGAAAGGCTGATATGCGGATGAAACTGGTCCTTGACGATGGAACTGGTTCGGTGAGCGCGATCCTTGGGAAGGATCTTACCGAAAAACTTCTTGGAAAAACCATGATTGATTCTTCAAACGATGAAGGTCTTATTGAGGAAATGAATACCACATTATTTGGTCATCGTATTAGTCTGCAGGGGAACGCGTTAGGTGATCAATTCGGGATTACGCTCATTGCCCGTGATGCGAAACGAGCTGATTTTGATGTAGCCGCTGAAGCAGAACGATTATCCCAGGAGTTGGAGGAGTTCTTATGAGACGGGAGCCTGCATGGCGGATTTTTGCCGCGGAGTACAATGATGCCTCTCTTGAGCTGAAAGGCAGCGGGGAAAAGGTACCTTCCTATGTGGTGACCCCCTTGGGGAGTAAAGTGAATCGGGTGTTCATCACCGGGGTGCTTACTGATGTGGAAAGCGTCATGGAAGGAGGGGAGTATCTCCGAGCGCATGTGTCTGATCCGACCGGGGTGTTTACGATTTATTCAGGGCAGTACCAGCAGGAAGCAACCCATACGCTGCAGAGCATTGAGGTTCCTGCGTTTGTCGCCGTGGTCGGGAAGGTGCGAACGTATATCCCTGAGGAAGGGACGTTGTATGTGTCGTTACGTCCTGAGTTGGTCCGTGAGGTCAGCGCGGAATCACGGGATCGTTGGATCATTGAAACGTGTATGCAGACCAAGCATCGTATCGGTGCGATGGTCGAGGCAATGAAGATGACCCAGCCGAATGCCTATGATCTTAAAAAACTTGGATATAGTCGTGAGTTATCTGAAGGAATTGTTGCTGCGTTGAAGAAATATGGCTCAGTTGATGTGAACAAGTACGCGACGCTTATCCGTGAATCCTTGCAGTATATCGCCCCTGGTGCTACCGAAAAGTTCGAAGAGGTTCGTTTAGAGGAAAAACTGGAAATCAAAGACCGAAAGAAAGAATCAAAGAAAGAACCAAAGAAACCAAAAAAACAAAAACAGCAAGACGCTAGTGCGGTCGACGCTGATGCAGACCCTGAGACACTGATATTGGACACAATCAAGGAACTTGAGGGGGACGATGGTGCACCCTGGGATAGTATCGTTGAGGCGTGTCGAAAACGAGGATTGGATGAAAATTCTATTGAGGAAGCGTTGAACTCGTTGATGGATAAAGGATTTATTTTTGAGCCGACGCTGGGGACGATAAAAACAACATAATCAATCTTTTAACAGGTCTTCCCCGCCTTCAAATTGCTGTTGAATATCGGTGTAGATATCTTCGATTCCTGAGAAATTCTGCTTTGAGGTTGCGATAAGTCGGGTGTACCCACCGATGTCTTTGATGAGGTGCAGTATCTGTTCGCTCATCTCCCGATGCATGGTTGGTTCTTCGCTGCATAATGCCTCGTAGATTTCTTCAGCGTTGCTGGACCATCGGTGAATAAGCTGTTGTTCTTTTGTTGAGAGTAAGTCTGCTTTGCTCAGAATGTTTATTTGTGGAAGGTTAAGTCGCAGGTTTGTTGTAATCGCAAGCAACAATTGGGAGACAAACCCGGATGCTGTTTTCGCTAACATCGGGTCCAGGAGGTAGCCGATTATTGATTTTTCTGGGCTGAGGAATTTTACCGTGTATTTCCCTGATTCTCGGAACACAAAGAGTTCCAGCTGCCCTGGGGTATCCAGAATGATGTAGTCTGCTTTAAATGAGTTAATGCTTTCTTTGACGTCCTCGGTGTTGAGGGCGATCATGTCCGCGCAGGCGATTTGTGCACCATTTGGTCCGAGTTTATTGGCGTCCATGACCTCCCGAAGGGAGATCCAATCCCTGATGTCGACATCTGGCTCGTAGGGAAGGTTCTCTGCCCCTGGGTCAAGGTTCACGATGATAGCGTCTAACCCGCGGTCTTTGCACCATTGTTGCATGGAGGCCGATAACGTCGATTTTCCTGATCCTGCAGTTCCAATAAAATAAATAAAGATATCTTGTTTCATTTTCGATCTCGTATCTCCTTCATGTGCTGTATGCGTTTATCAAGAAGTTTTTTCGTACCGATGTCATGGCGGATGAAGAGATGATCCCCTTTGATATGGCGTAATGCCTGTTCGCTGATTTTTTCTGCCTCAGCAAGGTCATCGCTTACTCCGACCACTGCAAGGGACCGTGATGAGCCAGTCAGGATGTGGTTATTTTTTTTATTGACGGATGCATAGAACAGCATCGCACCGGTTTTTCGTAGAGCTTCTTCATCGACGTGTATTGGTTCTCCGACCATGCTTTTCATCCCATATCCTTCGGGGACAACGTATTTGCAGACTGTTGATTTCTTCTCAATCTGAAGAGGTGTATTTGACAGTGTTGCATCCAACATAGCGGTGCTTAGTTCAAGGAAATCGGTTTGCAGCAGGGGGAGCACGTTCATGGCTTCCGGATCGCCAAATCGTGCGTTCACCTCGATGATTTTCACCCCGTGTGCGGTGAGAATGAATTGCCCGTAGATAGGGCCGATATAGGGACATTGTTCTTTTGCAAGGGCACGGACGATATCCTGTAAAATGGTCACACCTTGTTGATATTCATCTTTGGTGAGAAACGGTAATAGTCCGTTGGCGCAGGAGTATGATCCCATGCCACCGGTGTTTGGGCCTTTATCATCAGGGAGTAACCGTTTATGATCCTGAACAGCAGGTAGTGGGGTGACATGCGATCCATCGGTGAATGCTTGCAGGGTGAATTCTTCACCTATTGCTTTTTCTTCGATGAGGACTTTGGCAGTTCCCCCGATTTTATGGTGGATCACTTCGTGTACATATGACATCGCTTCGTTGGTTCCATTGAAATGGTCTCCTGCGACATGAACGCCTTTTCCCCCGGTGAGGCCAATAGGTTTGATGGCGACTTGGGCGTTGAGTTCTTCAATGAATTTTTTTGCTTCATCTGGGTCGGTAAAGCTTTTATGGCGGAGTTGGCCAGGGATGGTATGGTTCGTAAGAAGAGTGCGCATCCATTCTTTATCAGTTTCTATTCGTGCAGCGTTTTTATGAGGGGCACAGGTAGGTATATCGTTTTTTGTCAGTTGATCAGCAAGCCCTACTTCCAAGGGTGCTTCTGGTCCGATGAAGGCGATATCGATCTTTTTTTTCGTTGCATAGGAGACGATATCGTCTACTACTGTTTCTTTTTTCAGCAGGTATTCTAAAGCGAGTTTCTCTATACCGGGATTCAGGTTATTCATCACGGAGAACAGGGTTGTGTGTTCTGATCGGGCGACCGCATCACAGATGGCATGTTCTCGTGCGCCTCCTCCAATTACTAATACGTTCATAGGATCCCCTTTCTTTTTTTATCGTACTTGTTTTAGTGGTGTTCGAGTTCCTTGTTTTTTAGGATTTCACTGACGGTGACCAACGGGATGAATTTGACTTCGAGTTTTTGGAGTTTTTCTCGTGCGCCGCTCTCTCGGTCGACGACAACAAGGACTTTTTCGACTTCTGCGTTGTTCTCTCGAAGAATTTGTATGCTTTTCACCACAGATGCACCACTGGTTGTAACATCTTCGATGATGAGCACGCTTTTTCCTTTTACTTCACCGCCTTCAATTTGTTTTCCGGTCCCGTGTTCTCGTTTTTCTTTCCTGATGATCACATAGGGTATATCTGTCTCTAATGCAAGGGCGACAACGAGCGGGACTGCCCCAAGTTCCATACCTGCGAGCAGGTCATAGCCTTTCGTGTGACTGCTCATCTCTTGTGCGATGAGTTTGAGGATTTTTGGTTCTGTGCTTGCTTTTTTGATATCGATGTAGTAGTCGCTGAGTGCTCCTGAGGTGAGAACGAATCGTCCGAATTTAATGGCCCCGCATTCTTTGAGCTGCTGGATGAGTTTGTCTTTTTTCATGTAAGGGGAGGGTAATGGTACTGGTGATTTATAATTTTACATATTTTCGTAGAAACGGATGGGTGCTAGGGGTTCTGTATCATTTGGGAAATGCCGAACGTAAACACACAGTATTTAAAGGTTGTAAGAGATAATTGGTTATAGGAAGTATGACAAAGATTACGTTAGATCGGGAGACTTTTAAGGCGCTTGCGTCTGATACGAGACTGGATATTCTGAAAACTCTTGATGGGAAGAATATGGGTTTAAATGAGATAGCGAAGGTGACGAATCTCAATAAAGCAACGTTGCATGAGCATCTGACAAAACTGCATGAAGCTGGGTTGATAAAAAGAAATGAACGGGAAGGCCATAAATGGGTGTATTATAAGCTGACGTGGAAGGGTGAAAGTCTGTTGCATCCAGAGAATACAAAGATTGTTGTATTATTTACAACAACGTTTGTTGCCTTGTGGGTTGGTATTATTCA
>CAZGIV010000109.1:0-8169 GCA_964526175.1 uncultured Thermoplasmatales archaeon
TCTCCCAATGATTCGTGCTACTGTAATCATTCGTAGGCACCCAAATACGGAGGTCAGGATCACCATACAAGCATACGTTTTCTGCAAGATCCCACCACCATTGAGGCGGTTCAGAGATATACAAAATACCAACTTTTTTGATGCCTTCTGAGTAAATTTCACCGACTGTTTTCCCTAATGCAATTCCACGAGGAACAGAATTCTGCCAGACATCAGAATACCAAGAGGTTGCCCAAGGATCCATAATTTGAAAAACAGAGCCATGTCTCATCAAAGCAAGATGTAAATATTTCCCTGCAGGAAGACATGCTACACTACTTACACCAGTAGAATGAATGTTACCAAGCGCATCATCAATCTGAGTTCCATTATACCAGGAGGTCCCAAACCGACCGAGCAGCACAGTGATAATCACACCATCGTAATAATCTTGTGTATTTTGTAACCACTCAGGGGTGATTAAACGCAGACCAGGAAGACTTGAAATCTTACCAATAACATCTCGAATCGGCCGTTTCGCAAGCGCCCAATCCAATGCAGTCGTAAAGATACGGAATCCACGGGGATCTGGATTTCCCGCAAGTGCCGGAAGAATCCCATGGATTTCCATAGTCATCGTATCAGGTTCTTCTGTTGACCCCATAAGCCATTCATATCCTCGCCAGGGATTCGTCTCTTTCTTATATCCTGCAAGCGGAATTGCTGGATATCCGTTAGGATTTTCATTGTTAACATCCCAGAACATCAACATTCCACCATTGTTCGGAGCACCATGGGTGTTGATAAGCCAGAGGAGAACTCCTTGATTGAGATTATTCATGTTCGCGTCAAAATTCGTAGAAAATACAGGATCATATCCCGCTCGATTCAAGTAAAATGGTTGAACTTCTGATCCGCTAAGATCTGGGAGGAATGCACCTTCCTGACCATTCACCGCTAGCATAACTCCGTCATCAATCGGTTCATTTGAGGACGTTTGTCCTGGAATACTCCCATCAGCACATTCGTAAGTAAATCCCCAGTATGTACTCGCTCGAGTGTTAAATTTATGGTCATAGCAAATCAACGTGTCAAGAACAGGATAATTAAAGGTTTCCTCCTGAGATGGTTTTGTTATTTTTAACCCTATCTTCCCCCTCCAGAGTGTAAGAAGACCAAGGAGACCTGCGCGTTCGCTACTGCTTCCGTTAATAAGGGTAACTCCGTTAGGATTTTGTAGAGCAGGATTTTCAAAAACGATCTCAGGATAGAACACGTTTTTTGCTATCCAGACTGAAAGATCTGTGGGGGATCCGATAAATCGCCCTGACTTTGCCCTCCCAACAAACATCCGATCCCACGAGAGACCTATCTCAAATTGATCTGCGACTGTTATGATTGTTTCTTCACCTTCTAAATCAAAATTATGTGCTTTTAAGAACGCATACACTCGGGTGCCTGTCAAGTACATCTCAGAAACAGTAGGGAGTTTTGAATAACCATCAGGATGACGCTGCCAGAGTTCATTATGCCAAACCACCGCAGAGGACAGCTCAGGATGATTATCGATTATGAGAACAGGGCTTCCATGTTGCGCAGCGATATATGCTGCAGGACCAATGGAAAGTGCATACGGCATTTCCCCCGCTATTGTAAGGTTGGTAACGTACCAGTAACTCCAGGGATCGATCGTTGAAAAAATCACATCATTTCTATTCGTGATGCCCCGGATATAGGTGTAGACGCTATCATAGCTATCAAATTGCTGTTGGAGGGGTGCAATCGTTGTCAATTGTGTTTTTGCCTTGGAGGAGAGATACCCACCAAGATCAACAAGGAAAATTTGTTTCACACCAAGTTTGTAGAGGGTGTTAATAGTTGTCTGAGGAACTTCATCTGGTGAAGTGTATAAAAGAGGAACATTCAGGATTGATGCAAGCACTGCAGCTTCTGTTGCTGAAGCAAGACAATCTCCCTCCATACGCGAGATATTTTGTTTCCAGGAGTATTCAATAGTGAAATCAATAGAGCTTTCAAGCTCACTCATCGCGAATACACAAAGAGAGTAGTGTTCACCTGGGAGACATTCTCCAAGACGTTCTACAGTAAGATCATTGGTTGTCCCTTCAGGAAAAGCGATACTATGACTATCATCGTTAGGTGTTGTTGAAGAAACGCCTGGTTCCCGTGTTGAGAGCACTTCCTCACCACTGGGGCCGATAAGAGAAAGACCAAGATCAACAGAGGGATTACCCCAGGTTAAAGTAAAGGTTGCATCACGACAGCCAAAGGGAGTGGTCTGAGGAATTTCAACCATGACCCCAGGATACATGTCTACATCGACTTGGTAGGTGACTTTTCGCATATTCCGAAGGATGTCAAGGATTTTTCCATACCGTCCAAACTCAAAAGTAAAGATTTTATGATGTTTTTGAGGTTCGAGTGATGTATCGGTGAGTTGATTAGGGTCTTGAGAGAGAACATTTGAATCAATTGATTTTGTTGGGACATCCGTGATCGCAACGCTCCACTTTCCGCTTTTATACACATAGACGGAGGTTTTATCAATATCCATTCCGCCTTGTGCATTCCATGCGTCGGTAATACCAGTCATCATCCATTGGCCATTATACTCACAATAGATCTGCATGTCTCGATCTCCGGCAGGAATAGACATGTTAATGATACCTTCAAACCCAGGGATGCCTGCAGAAAAATAAAAGCAAGGATACCAAGAGCGCACTGTGAGAAATTTATATCCCTCTGGAACGGTGAACTCGTTATAAATAGGGTATTGTTGGTTTGTTTTCGGTATTTCAAAATGTTCACTTAAAACACCCTTTTCAGGATTTACTGATCCTGTGATAGTTCCTGAGGTAGTATTGTCTGGCTTCGGAAAGGTTTCGTCAATGGTAGCAACTACGGCGTCGTCTGTGTAAGACCAATCATTAAGAGCAAGAGTGCTTGCAATGTCGTAGCAGGAATTATTGGTGATTACAACAGTGCTTTTTGCATTCCAGAGCCCATCGAGTTTGTTTTGAGGAACATTGATGAGAGTCATCTGATCAAGATTTCCGTAACTGTAGTTCATCCAGTCTTCCATGAAGTAATTAATACCTTGTCGCGCGTTTAAGGTTCGTTCGTTATCATCAGTCTTCTGTTCATCCTGATAGAAGAGAAGAGGGCTAGAAAAGACGCAGTCGTTTTGTTTATCATAAAAAACAGTAGTGGGAATTGAAGCAAGATAGGAATAATCATCAAGATAGGTGTCCGGGTCGAAGTAGACGAAGGTGGTTCGTTTCATGGGAATCATAGGTTTCCAGGAAATACCTCCCTCAAAACCTTTTATGTTTAGCGTCTGAGAATCGGCAAAAACAGAGGGAAACATAGCGCTAAAAACTAAAATGAATATACTAGTAAAAACTAGAAGTATCTGTTTATTGAATCGTATTTTTTTCATAGCTATAGCTCCACTAACAAAAACTATTTGTTTTTATTATATATTTTTGTTTAGTATATATAATTTATTATGAATTATTTAACCTTACAACTCTTATAAATATCTTTGGAAAGGTGTTGTTTAAAAAAAGGATAAAATTTTTTTTAATTATTTCTTAATGCTGATTTTTTCTTTTAAATTCGGGATAATTAAATTCTTAGAATTTGTTAAATTTATAAAAAATATAGTGAAGTCAGCTTTTTTTCCCAATTATAATTTTCTCCGAGGAATATTTTTAAGAGAACGTTCGTAGTCCTCTTTGGCTTTTTTAAACGCTTCCATCGGAAGATGGGCACAATGCATAGATTCTACAGGCAATCCTCCTAAAGCATATGCGATATCTGCTTCTTTTATAGCCAGAGCATCGTTGATTGTTTTTCCCTTGATCATATCAATAAAAACATCTGTTGTCGACACAACACCAGGGCAGCCAAACACTTTAAATTTCGCATTTTTTATACGACCATTCGTAAATTGTATCTTTAGTTCAACAACATCTGAGCATTCTGGATCTCCAGCTGTCCCCAGTGCATTGAATGTTTTCAAATTTCCTGTGTTTTTCGGATTCTTGAATCTCTTCATGACTTCATTTGTAAACAAGTATCTCACCTTTTACATCTCCTTAAAAATCGCTACCGCTATCACCGTGGTCCACAACCCGTTTTTATCACCCTCAGCTGTTTGAGCGATACTCTGCGTGCGGACAATCTGACCACTCATCTTGTATTGTTGTTTTCGTTGGTCCCAAGCCTTATTTGGGTCAAACTCAAGCCCAAGTGTAGTTGCAAGCATCGTTGCAGCAAGGTCTTCAGTATAGTCTTCAAGTTTCTTGCTGATAACGCCAAAGCAGTGATGCTCAGAAATGTAACCGTGAGAGTTTGATTCTTTAGGAAGCGCTACCCCTATCGCTGCGCCAACCAATCGATTTGGCTCATTTGTGCAATTTCTTGCCATGACACAGAAGGTTATTTGCCCAGATTTAAGTTCTTGAATTCCTTTCTTTCGCGGAATAATTTTACAATGAGGCGGAACGATACTGGATACATTGACAATGTTACATTTCTCGATTCCTGCATTACGAAGCGCTAATTCAAATGATTGCAACTTATGTTTGTGCCGACCTACTCCTTTCGTGAAAAACATTCTTTTTGGAACCATTTCAAATCAGACCTTTATTTATATCATGAAGCTAACCATTTGCACTTCCTTTTTTCTGCATCCCAAAAATAACATTTATCTTCAATATGCATTCCCGGGGTTCTTGATTAATAGGAACCGTAACACATTTCATACTTCAAAACTCACCTTCTTTTATAGTACGAGGTTTATTCAGTAATTTTCTCATATAAAATTTCTCACCATTATATTCTGTTTGTATCACTTTTTTTTGAACAAGAAGCTTCTCAATAATACTCCAACTTGCGTTGGCTTTAGATAATAATTCTCTCACGCCATCCTCTCTCATGGGATGTACGGACATAATACCAAGCAAATCCTCTTCGATGTTCCCCGTAAAAGCAAAAGCGTTACCTTCATAGTCAATAAGATATTCAACTTCGATTCCTTGTTCCTTGAAAATTTGAAACGCTCTATTAATCTTGTTTATATCAGAAGATTTTACCCCTTTTACTGCTGGTGGTCTAATTGGAATGGAAATATAGCTCTTTTTTGGGGATAACCCTACTATGAAACTAGCAACCTTTTCCAATCCTTCAGCCCCATCAGTAACATCCTGTATAAGCATAGTTTCAGTCACGAGATCACCTTTAAAGGAATGTGAAAACTCTGACATTCCATCCAATATATCCCTCAGTTTTAAGGATCCATGGGGTCTATTGATACGATGCCAGATTTCTTGGTCGACGGTATCAATCTTAAAAGAAACCCAGTCAGCCTTTCTTAAATCATCTCGAACATCTTTTTTCCATATCAAAGATGAGTTTGTAATAACAGCAATTTTTATTCCCAGGGTCTTAAGCAGTTCGATTTCTTCACCAAGGTTGACATCTAATGTTGGTTCGCCATCAGCAACAAAAGTCAGATAATTAATAGCTTCCTTTTTTTCCTTTGCATCTTGAATTTTCTGTTTTACAGCTGCTACGATTTCTTGTGGTGTATAAAATGGTGTACGAGTAATCTGCAGGGTATACGTTTTTCCAAGTTGACAGTAAATACAAGAATACGTACAGATTTTTGGAGGAATATTGTTTATTCCAATGCTTTGCCCTAAACGTCGTGAGGGAACAGGACCAAAAGTTATCCTTTTTACATCCATTGTCATAGTCTTTTCCCCTCCAAAACATAGAGACTTGCATTGCTATAATCATCAGTATCAACGATTTCTTGTTCGTTTATCCCCAGAAAATATTCCTCATTTTTAATGATAAAATACTGAGAAATAACTTTTTGGATTTTGTTGATGTTTGTATGCTTTTGCTTTATATTTTTTCGCATATAGGAATTATTATTGTTATACTTCTCTTGAAAATAACGTGAATTTTGGTTGATCATAAGAACAAGAAGCAATCCCTTTAATTGAAGGACCCTATAGGCTTCCTTTATAGCTTTTTGGACGCTTTGAATAAATTCTAAAGAAGTAACATAGGAAACAGCGTCAAAACTACTGTCTTCAAACTCAAGATGCTGAGCAGCCCCATACACAATAGAAATCTCTTTTGAGGCCTGTTTAATCATTACTTTGGAATTATCAAGACCTATGATATTCATATCTGGATGAAGCAGATGGAGTCTTGCTTCTAATAATACAGGGCTACAGCCAATGCTTAATACTTTTTTGCGACCTCTTAATTTTTCATCAACAAATCTTGTTTCTTGCGCTAATATTCTTTTACCAAGTGTAGTGCTGTAGAATTGAACATATTTTTTTATTTCGTTTTCTTTTGTCATACTACATTGTTTTCATCAATTATTTCTCTAAATGTCGAATCATATCAATAAGAATAAAACGGTGACAAGGATATTTTCCGCAGTAGCAGTAGAGAAATACATCCTTTTTTTTAGCTAGTTCTTTTATCTTTTTTAATTTGTCAATCACGTCAGGTTTGGATTCAATTTCTTTTCTATATCGTTTCTCAAAATCTATTTGTTGCCATGCTCTGTTTCTTGCATCTGGTTCAGTCATCCCTTTTTTCATCAATGCACTTTTCGTCTCATTTAATTCTTTTAACAACGTTTCCGATGGAGAAAACACACTTGGGTATCCAACCGCTATTTTGATTGCGTTTTTAGATAGAGTTTTAAGCTTTGCGACATACGATTCTTTTAACATAGTTTCCACAGGGGCGTTTTATTTATTCTTAGAGATTACCTCTGCAAATCAGTGCGTTTATTCATTCTGTAGTATATCATCACTTACCCGTAATTCAAGAGCGGTATGAAAATTTACATATGCGGTGATATTTTTCCAAGTAACATTTCTTTTGGCATCGCACCTATAATATTATCTACTAAACTCCCATTTTTAAACACGAGAAGTGTAGGAATACTCATTATCCCATATTTTGCAGATGTTGCTCGGTTTTCATCAACATTGAGTTTCCCAAAAACGATTTTTCCTTGCATCTCTTTTGCTAGTTCTTCGATTATTGGTCCTACCATCATGCATGGTCCGCACCATGGCGCCCAACAGTCTACCACTATCAGGGGATATTTATTGACTATTGAATCTATATCAACATCGTTTATATGTAATGGTGTATCTGGTATATTTTTTTCCATGTTCTTTTTTCCTCCGTTTATATATTGTTTTTTTAGTCGTTCCATTTTTCTTTTTCTTATTTCCTGTAGACCATCCATTGTTTCTTGTAATATTTGAGGCACTATATAACGTTTGTGTAAAAAATATGCACAACCATTAAAAGGAATGAAAAGATAACAAATACAGAAAATGAAATTCATAATCTCTAAAAACAACCTCAGCTGCGACAATATCATTCAATGCATATTTGACTTAAATAAACTAGACTTAAAAGTCTATAAAACGCTAAAAGAAGAAATAGGAGAGATAAGGGCAGATGAACTAGCAAAAAAACTCGTCAAAGACAGAAGTACTGTATACAGATCTTTACAGAAACTTACTTGCTGCAGATTATGTATCAAAGAAACAAGAACCATAGATAAAGGAGGATATTACCATACATATACATGTAGCGATTTAAGTAAAATAAAAAAAGAAATAGAAAGACATATAGATAGTTGGTATAAAAAAATGAAAAACACAGTTAAAGACCTCGAGTAAATGCAATTTTCATACTTTTTTTAAGAGGCCATCAATAGTATCTTTGATATCACCAATCGATTTCAAACCAATAACACTATTAATTTTTTTACCGTAACTGAAAAACACCAAGTGCGGAATCCCCATAATTTTATACTTTTTAGCAATTTCCGGATTCCCTTGGGTATCAAGTTTTCCAAATGCTACCTTTCCTTTATAAATCTTTGATAATCGTCTCAATCGCGGTGCCATTGCTCTGCATGGAGCACACCATGAAGCCCAGAAATCTACAATTGATAATGGATATTTTGTTATAAATTCTTTAATATTTTTTCCTTCCAGAGTCACAACATAATCAGGCCACTGAATATCAGAAAGAGCTTGTTTATCAGATATCTTTCTTTTTTTATTGAAATCAAAAATTCCTAGTAAGACCATGTTTTTAACTTCTCTT
>CAZGIV010000110.1:0-8127 GCA_964526175.1 uncultured Thermoplasmatales archaeon
TCTCAAAGGATATTGTGAACTATAAGGTAAATACGCTTCCTAAATCAGCATTGCTGCAGCTGCGAGACCAGGGTGTTCAAGTCGAGCCAGGTCAATCGGTTCGCTATATTGTCACCGATGAAGAATCTCGGAACTACAAAAGACGGGTCTGTCTTGCAGAAAAGACACAGGGAAGTGAAGACATCGATGTGCGTTATTATCTTCGTCAGCTTGCGAAATGCGCAGAAAGCCTCCTGATACCTTTCGGGTACACGAGAGAAAAACTTCAAGAAATGCTGTGATGAATTACCTTTTTTGAAAAATGTTCCGTATACTATCTATTTAAAAGAAAAAGTAATTAAATAATATATGTGATACAACCCTATGCCTTCTCTGAGAGAAGGTCGATAACGAGGGTAGAAAATCATGGGGAGAGATAATTCCGACAATATAAAAGCTGGTGTTCTCGCAATCGTTGTATGTGGAATATTAATCGCAGTTTCTTTTAGTGGATGCGTACAAGAACAAGCGGCAAACAAAATACCCGTGGCAAGCTTCACTTACACGCCAATGGAAAATATTTACACAGACACGGAGATCGCATTTACTGACACGTCAACTGATTCCGATGGAACTATTGCGTCATGGTCATGGACATTTGGTGATGATGCCACATCAACAGAACAAAACCCGACACATGTCTATATAGCTGTTGGAGAGTACGCAGTTACTCTTGTTGTTACGGATAACGATGGGAATGCAAGTGTACCGTATACTGCAACTATAACGGTTTCCTTTGTTCCACCAACTGCGAACTATACCTATGATCCCATGGTGAATATCACGGCAAATGTCACAACGATAATCTTTACGGATACCTCAACTGCAGGTGATGCCAATATCACCAGTTGGATGTGGGACTTTGGAGATGATATGAATTCCACTGAGCAAAATACAACACACCTCTACACTATCGCAGGAGACTACACCGTCACCTTAACAGTTACTGATGCAAACGGAGAAGTTGGAACAAAATCGGTAACCATTACTGTTGAATAAGCAGCCTAAATATCGTTGTGTTGCAGGACTTTTTTCTGCACCATTCTCTCTTTTTACTATTCCTTTTTCGAAATATGTTGATGGTCAAGCTGAAGGCTGATACAGTGACCTCCATTCGTAATTATTTGGGGATAAACCATTTAGTCCCTGATAAAGAGCATTATTGCCAGCAATCCCAGTTCCTGATCCCGACCGCCAAATACAATATCCCTTTTTAGTCGGTGAGGTACCCAGTCTTATCCATCCACCCCCCGGTTGTCGGTTTCACCCACGATGCACCGAGGCGAAACCAGAATGCTCCAAGATTGAACCAGAATTACGGGAAGTGAAAAAAGATCATTTTGTTGCATGTTTTCCTAGTTAGAAATTATCGAATAAGAGAATCGTTCTCTTCATTTGCAGCAACACTAGGTATAAAATATATAAAATCAAAAAGTAATTAAATAATAGAAAGCATACAATTTCGTATCGTATGGTAGAGAAGGTGTAAAAAGAGGGTAGATAATTATGGGAAGTTTTGAAAAGAAAGATATGAAGGCTGGTGTTATTGCGATAGTTCTTTGTGCGATATTAATCGCGATCTCTTTTAGTGGATGCACAGAACAACAAAATCAACAACAACAACCTACGATAAAAAACCCGACGACTTACGTCCGGTATGATATCGGAGAACCAAGAACGCTTGATCCTGCAGAGGCTTATGATTCTGCATCAACCGACATGGTCTATAACATCTACGACCAACTTGTCACCTATAAAGGAAATGATACAAAGACCATTTATCCGTCACTTGCAACAAATTGGACAGTTGACAGCGATCAATTAACATGGACATTCTATCTACGAGAAGGTGTACAATTCTCAAATGGAGACGATTTCGATGCTACCGACGTGAAGTACTCATTTGATCGGGTGCTAACAATGAATTCACCTGATTCCGGTGTGTCATGGATTTTGTCACAATGTATGGATTTAAACAGCACGACAATCATTGATCCATATACTATTCAAATCACACTAACGGACACCTATGGAGGATTCCTTGCATTACTTGCATTTAGTGTTGCTTCCATTGTTGATAGTGATTATGTTGAGGCAAACGGTGGCGTGGTCGCAAACACGGATAATGAATGGATGAAAGAACACGCTATGGGGACCGGTCCGTATCAATTGGATCACTGGACACACAATTCAGAGATTGCGCTGAAGCAAAATACGCTATATTGGAGTGGCTGGTCTGGGAACCATGTGTCGTCAGTTATCGTAAAATCCGCTGACGAGGCATCAACACGGATACTTGCCCTAGAAAACGGGGATGCTGATTTCGCATACATCCCCTATGAGAACCTTGTCGATATCCAGAATAAAACTGGTGTTCTCACCTACAACGCGCCGAGCTATAACGTGGTCACAGGAATTTTCAATACAAAAAGTGAAAACACATTCATGGCGGATAAAAACGTTCGACGAGCGTTAAGCTACGCATTCGATTATCAGTCGGCAATCGATGATGCATATAACGGGTATCTCTACCGTCTCCCCGGGGCAATCCCAAAAGGGATGCCATACTATGACACACAGAATAACGGGGTATCGGTCTACAATTACGATCTTGCGCAGGCAGCAGAAATCCTCAATGAATCAGGATACACACAATCCACACTTTTCAGGGGAAATTACTATCGATTCAACAACACTGCCATTCGTATTTGGTATAACTCAGGGAATGCCGAACGACAAAAAATGGCGCTCTCCTTCCAACAGGCACTTTCGAAACTTGGTATTAACTCTGTCGTCAGCACAGAAGGATGGCCCCAGTACCTCAACCGAATGTATAACACTATCGAATGGGATTTTATGTTCTTAGGTTGGATGCCGGATTACAACGACCCTGACGACTACATCGCACCATTTGTCGGATCTTCAGCAATCGGTGGGGACACCTTCAACACCGGATGGGCAAATGCCACCGTTGATGAACAGATCCTCCGAGGAAAATACAACGTCGATCCGCAAATCCGAAGCGATGCGTACGCAACAGCCTTTAACATTTACATCGCTGACCCTTCACTAATCTACATTGGGCAGAACACTTATACAAGAGGGTTACGCACCTGGCTTCAAGGCTACTCATACAACCCCGTGTTGGAGTACTACTATTACAATTACTACAAGGCGTATCCATAAAACCCCTCTTTCCTTTTTTTCTTTTCACGTATGAAGATATGGGAATATATAGTTCGCAGACTTGTGCTTCTAATTCCTGTTCTCATTGGAGTTACCATCATTACCTTCACTGTGTCCCATGTCATCCCAGCGGACCCTGCCAGAGCATTTGCTGGGGGGCCGAAGGCACAACCTGAAACCATCGCAAGAATACAAGCGGAACTTCATTTAGATAAACCCATCTGGGAGCAATACTTCTATTATATTAATGATCTTCTTCACTTCAATCTTGGGAAATCATACCTCGAAAATAGACCGGTGACTGATGCACTTGCGCAGTACTTCCCAGCGACGTTTGAACTTACGATTTTTGCGATGCTCTTCGCGGTGCCGCTAGGTATCGCAGGAGGAATCATATCAGCGATACGACAAAATAAACTCTCTGATCATGCGACACGGATTATTGCTATTGTTGGATATTCATTACCAATTTTTTGGCTTGCGTTAATGCTTCAATACGCCTTTGCATATATTATCCCTATTTTTCCGTTAGAAGGACGTCTCTCTGTGGGAATGACGCCTCCACAGTCCATAACTGGGTTATTCGTTATAGATAGTATCCTTACGGGGAATATCCCCACCCTTGTCTCGTCGTTTGAGCACCTCATCCTCCCTGCGTTTACACTAGGGTTTGCAACACTCGCAATTATTCTGCGTATGACCCGATCAAGTATGCTTGAAGTGATGGGAACTGATTACATTCGTACAGCGCGAGCAAAGGGGTTGACGGAACGGCGGGTTATCTACCACCATGGGCTTCGCAATGCACTTATCCCAACAATCACAGTGACCGGATTGCAATTCGGTGCGCTATTAGGAGGAGCGGTCCTTACCGAGACCATCTTCAACTGGCCAGGGATGGGACGATTTGCCGCAAATGCGGTTCTCGGGTTAGATTTTAACTCAGTGATGGGATTTACCTTAGTTGTTGCGATCATTTATGTGATTGCAAATCTTATAGTTGATCTGCTTTACGCGTTTGTCGATCCCCGGGTGAAACTAGGAGGCGGGTAGGATAGCACGGTTTAAACAACTCGATGATTTTCTTAAGAAGAACGAGTCACGGATAAAAGACATCCGATTCATGCTGCACCTCTTTCGACGCAGCCTCCTTTCCATGATTGGGTTAACCTTGATTATCATCCTGCTCCTCGTCGCTTTGTTCGCACCATTCCTCGCGAGTCAGCACCCCTCCTACGTCGAGGTGGCCACCGAGCAGGGGACAACCCGCGTTGAGGAACGATGGCAGATCCATTTCGACGAGAAATTACTGCCTCCAAGCCCGCAACATCTCTTCGGCACTGATGATTACGGACGAGATATTTTCAGCATGGTGGTGTACGGCGCACAGACCTCACTGAGGATCTGCTTAATGGTCGTGTTCATTTCGACTCTTATAGGCGTGATACTTGGGGGTCTCGCAGGGTACTTTGGTGGAGCGCTCGATGAAATTTTGATGAGAATTACTGATGTATTCCTGTCTATTCCCTATCTCATCCTTGCGTTGGCAATCGCCGCGGCACTAGGACGCAGCATCGATCATATCATGGAAGCTATGATTATCACCTGGTGGCCGACGTACGCTCGTCTGCTCCGTGGCCAGGTACTCGCTATTCGAGAGCAGCAATATGTTGAAGCAGCACGAAGCATTGGGGCGAGTAACACCCGTATCTTATTTCGCCATATCATCCCGAATTCATTCGCGCCGTTGCTCGTAGAAATAACCCTTGATTTAGGTGCGGTCCTCCTCGTCGCTGCTGGGTTGAGTTTTATTGGCCTTGGGGCGTCACCAGGCACTGCAGAATGGGGACTGATGATCTCGTCGGGGAGATCCTTGATGTTCCATGCATGGTGGTACGTCACCTTCCCTGGGTTAGCAATACTCTTTACCGTCTTAGGTTTTAACTTACTTGGTGATGGTCTCAGAGACGTGACCGACCCGAAATTGAGAAGGTGAGAAAACGGAAGACAAACCTTTATTGAACATTCGCAACCTTAAAACATATTTCTACACCTACGAGGGAGTCGTCAAAGCATTAGAGGAAACTAGCTTCCAAATCTGGGATGGTGAGACATTTGGACTGATTGGAGAGACGGGTTGTGGAAAAAGTGTTACTGCACTCTCCGTGATGGGTCTAATCCCGCAGCCTCCAGGAAAAATCATGAAAGGAAGCATTTTTTTCAAAGGTGAGGATCTTCTTAAAAAAACAGAGAAAGACATGCAACATATTCGAGGAAATGAAATCTCAATGATTTTCCAAGAACCGATGACAGCCTTGAATCCCGTCTATAGTATAGGACAACAAATCGCTGAAGTTATTTTACTGCATGAAACATTCCCGGAAATGAACCAAAAAGTACCGCCATATAATCTATGGAAAAAACGACAATTAAAAAAGATTATACAAAAGAAAGCATTTGAAAAAGCAATCAACGCGCTGAATCTTGTGAAGATCTCTGATCCGAAAAAAGTCGCAAAACAATATCCCCACGAGCTGAGTGGAGGTATGCGCCAGCGGGCGATGATTGCGATGATGCTTGCATGTAATCCGGATTTATTGATTGCGGATGAACCAACCACCGCGCTAGATGTCACCGTTCAAGCACAAATCCTTGATCTTATGAAAGAGTTACAGCAACGTGTCGGTACCGCAATCTGGCTGATAACCCATAATCTAGGAATCATCGCAGAGATGTGCAATCGAGTTGGAGTCATGTATGCTGGGTACATCGTTGAGATAGGGACGACAGAGAAAATATTTGATAACCCTGATCATCCCTATACGAGAGGCTTGATGCGGGCGATTCCAAAAATTACCCAAGAACAAAAACAATTAGATATTATCCCAGGGATAGTCCCAAATCTTATTGAGCCACCATCAGGATGTCGATTCCATCCACGATGTCGATATCGAACTAATATCTGTAAAGAATGCGATCCGCCGCTCAGAGATGTAGAAAAAGACCATCAGGTTGCTTGTCATCACTATGAAACCGTGAAATATTCGGTTACTTCGAGGGAAGAAGATGGAAGAGACTATTGTACACGCGACTAATCTGAAAAAATATTTTCCGATTAAAGAAGGATTGTTCTCATCCACCAAAGAAAACGTCAAAGCAGTTGACAATGTTGACATTGAGATCCGAAAGGGGGAAACATTTGGTCTTGTGGGTGAATCCGGGTGTGGGAAAACAACCCTTGGTCGTGTTCTTATTCATCTGATTCCACCCACCGCTGGTACTTTAGTGTTTATGGGTTCTGATCTAACCACAATCTCCAAATCAGAGCTTCGAGAGTTACGGCCACATATGCAGATTGTTTTTCAGGACCCCTCCTCTTCGTTGAACCCTCGGATGACCGTGAAGACAATTATTGGCGAGCCGTTAAAAATTAACAAGAGATTCAAGGGAGAAGCATTGAATAAAAAAGTACTTGAGTTGTTAAAAATAGTTGGGCTTGACGAGCAACATATGTATCGATATCCGCATGAGTTCAGTGGCGGGCAGAAACAACGTATTGGTGTTGCACGTGCCCTTGCGTTAAACCCTGATTTCATTGTGCTCGATGAACCAACCTCATCACTTGATGTCTCCGTTCAGGCTCAAATCCTTAATCTCTTCAAGGATCTACAAGAAAAATTCCAGCTCACGTATTTGTTTATCACCCATGATTTAAGTGTCATTAAATATATAAGTGATCGCGTGGCGGTCATGTACGCAGGGAAGATCGTGGAATACGCACCGACCAAGGATCTTTTCTGGGAGCAGCTTCATCCCTATACGAAAGCATTGCTTTCTGCAATCCCTGTTGCTGATCCTCGGTTGAAAAAAAAACATATTCATCTGAAAGGAGAAGTCCCTAGCCTTATTTCACCACCATCAGGGTGTCGATTTCACCCTCGATGTCCTAAAGCTATGCCGATATGTTCAGAAACAGAACCAGTGCTAAAGGAGTTTCATAAGGATCATTTTGTCGCCTGTCACCTGTATTGAGTTTTTCTATCACCGTTGTCTAAATCGATATACGTTAGGGGATTGTTGTGAATGGTAAAAAGAAAGAGCCGAATGGACATTCATGTAGAAAAAACAGAAAACCTGGTACGGTATCTCCTCCGAAAAAAAAGCGATAGTATACAGAATAGTTTGGTGCGGCCGATCTACCAGGAAGCTTTGAAAAGCCTTTTTCTTGTTTGCGTGTTGCTTGTCGACACGTTAATTCCCCTGGAGGTATTTCGAATTCTCCCTGCTCCCTTTAATAGTATACTATCCCTGGTCATCCTTGGTATCTTTTTATATATAGAAATCGTCATGTACAATTCACTCTGGGGAAAAAAGGGTCGTTGGTCAATCGATAAATATAAAAAATCAATTGAAAAGAGCCTTGAAGAAAAAAAGACGTAAATGTCTTATATCTTTTCTCGCATCCAGTTGTAGTGTCTCATCTTACTGGTTTGCCCAAACCCACAGAAGGCACATCGTCTTTTCTGTACATGGAAGGAATGTCTACCGCATCGTCGACATGCAATATGAGTGGTTTTTCCACCAGCTCGGCACGTTGTTCCTTTCGTCATAGTAGGTACCCCCTATTCTAAGGTGATATATAAATGATATTGTCCCCTCTGACGATGACTTTCTCATGTTTTGTTTTCTTATCAGAATGGACAATCTCATCTGCGTTTTTTAATACAAGATTCATATGGGGAACATCATAGCCATCCAGGATGCCTTGGTATTCAACACCGCTCCGTAGTTCGACAATGACTCGAGCGTTCAAGCTTGCATGTAGGAGTTTTAATGGTTTTTCCATAGCTGTTACCTAGGAGAGACGAAATGGAGATAGCATTTATAACAGTTTGGGCTTTG
>CAZGIV010000111.1:0-8094 GCA_964526175.1 uncultured Thermoplasmatales archaeon
TCATCGTGTTCATCAATAAATCCGATAGCATGGTTTCCAGGAGCAAATGCAGTAATCTGTCGACCGTTTTTAATAAGCTGAATTTTCACGCATTTTCTGATTGCTGAGTTCGGTTGTTTAGCTTCGATACCAACTTTTTCAATGACGATGCCTCTAGCTTGGGGAACTCCTCCAAGTGGATCTGATTTTTCTTTTAAATGCAGGACTCGTTTTTTGAAGTATCGATCGCTCCACATCTGATTTTTTCGTGCTTTTTTTAATTGGCGTGCAGCGTTTATTCCTTTACCCATAGTTCACCTATTTTCTCTAGTAGAAGTGAGGCAGTATACAGCTTTTAATATTTAAATTCTCTCTTAAGCAACAGATGATTTGCAAGGAAAGAACTCCACGTTTGCCAATCTTTATTTTTTATAAAAAGCCTTAAATAATATAGCATCATATAATTGATCTTAGAATCAACATTAATATAGGAGAACACGATTCGATATTTTCAAGGGGATACCATATGAAGAATACACAAACAAGAAAATTCATCGTAAGTGGAATACTTGTCCTTTTTTTACTCACGGGTGCGATACATGCATTTGCTCAAACCAATGCTGAAGCGAGAAATACCATTGAATATAGTATTGATTTTTCAGTACCAATTCTTACGGAAAACAACGACGGAAGCGAAATCACGGTCAGCGAGGCAAACGGTGTCATCACAGAAGAAGGATGCCCACGTCTACCGGTGTTTTCGAAGACCTTTGAATTCCCGCTGGGAACCAAGATCGTCTCTGTTGATATCTCACCGTCAACAATCCAGACTATGCATGCGAATAAACAAATACTACCTGCCCCAACCAAACAAAAGATTGGCGATCAGATAGTTCCTCTGATTGGTGTCGTCAATAATCAAGTCTACGCAAGTGCTGATCCATATCCAAAATCATGGTATACAATAACCACAGGCGCAGGGTTAAACAACAACAATGATCATACTTTATTCACCACCATTCATATCACACCTGTGCGATATGCACCAAACACCAAAATTCTCCTATACAGCACACGATTCACCATCAAGATTGCCTATGAAGCAACACCACTCCACCAGGCATCATCTGATGGATATTCATTAGTGATTATTACCCCTGCTGAGTTTTCCGAACTCCTTCAACCTCTTGTTGAACATAAGAACGCTTGTGGTATACCAACCCTCCTCGTCACCCTTGATGACATTTACAATTCGTATTTTGGACGGGACAACCCTGAGAAAATCAAATACTTCATCAGAGATGCAGTCGAAGACTGGAACACACAATATGTTCTTTTAATAGGAGATATAAAGAAACTCCCAATTAGAGTGACATATGCCTCTTGGTGGGAAAGAGATTTACTCTCCGACCTGTATTATGCAGATATCTACGATGAGAATGGAGATTTCTGTACATGGGATGCAAACGGGAACAATCGATTTGGTGAAATAGATCACGATGGTAATGATTTAGATGGTGTTGATTTATATGCAGATGTTCATGTTGGCAGACTTGCCTGCGTGGATGCAACTGAAGTAACAACGGTTGTCAACAAAATCATTGCCTATGAGGAAGAAACCTATAATCAAATATGGTTCAAACGTCTTATCCTCGCAGGGGGAGACACCTTCCCGGTGAGCATGGGTGCACCACCCTTTGTCTATGAAGGAGAAATCACAAATGTCAAGGTGGGCCAAACCATGCCTGATTTTGATCAGACCTACCTGTGGACATCTAAATATAACCTCCACACATATAATTTCAACTGGGCAATCAATAGGGGCGCAGGGTTTGTCAGCTACTCGGGTCATGGGTTCGAACACGGATGGGGAACCTCCCGACCAAACGCAATAACAAAAATAAAAATCTTCTATTACACACCGTACATAAACGGGTTGAAGAATGGCAATAAACTTCCCATCATCTTCTTTGATGCTTGTCTAACCGCAAAGCTAGATTTCAATGTTACTGATTTGCAGCACTATTATCCAAGGATGACGAATACATTGGTCAGAATCTTTAGTTTGTCATCAAATCCTTCTGATTTTTACCAATGTTTCGCCTGGAGTTTTATTGCAAAAGAAAATGGTGGAGCGATTGCGACAATCGGATCGACACGGACCGCATACACCTGGGTTGATTCTAACGGCGTCTATGGCGGTGCCGGCTACTTAAATGTCCATTTCTTTGATTCCTACGAGGAAGGAATCACTGTTGGTCAGATGCTAACTGGGTCGCAGAACGCGTATATCCAAAACGTCGGACCAGATTATTTCACCATTGAAGAATTCTTGCTCCTGGGCGATCCAAGTCTGATGACCGGGGGTTACCAATAAATAGGTTATGCGATTCTCGTTTTACTCACTTATAAGAACGCCATCTAGCCCTCCAGTTATCCAAGAAATCAACAGGAGAAGAAACAGAATGGAAAACTATTTATTTCCCGAGATTATTTGTTTTTGGGGGACACAATAAACATTGGGGAGGCTGCTTTAGGTATCTGCTTTCCACTAAAGGCATATTCCTCCTATCCAATGCATCCCGTCCCCCACCTTTCATTCATTTTATAAAAAAAAATAACAACGAATGGTTCGGACATTGAATCGGTAAAATGTCTTGTACTAAAAAAGAGTAAAAAAACAAAAAGAAGAGGGTTGTGTGATGACAACCTCTGGTATTCTTAGTCGAATAACGCGCTGAGTCCAGCTGCTGCTTCGTCTTGAGAAACTTCTTCTTTCTTTTCTTCTTTCTTTTTCTCTTTCTTTTCAGCAGGTGCTGCGGCTGCGGCAGGCGCTGCGACTGGTACGGCGGTGGCTGATTTTATCGCCTCTTCAATATTAACACCTTCGAGCGAAGCAACTAAGGCTTTGACTCGTGCGGCATCAGTTTTTACACCAGCGGCAGTGAGAACTTTCTTGACATTCTCTTCGGTAATGGGTTGGCCTGCGGAATGCAGAAGCATTGCACTATATACATACTCCATGGCTTGTTCCTCCTATTATGTTGGGGTTTTTTCACCCTCTTTACTAACAGGTTTAACCTGTGATGAAACAGACAGCATCGATGCTTGTGCCTTAGCAAGAAGCGACTTCATGGTTTCCTTGGTGTAAATGTTCTTTTCCAGCGCAAGGGTATAAGCGCTCCGATACGCTTTTGTCAACAGAGGACGAATCGTCTGGGTGTTTGCCCATCCGGTCTCCATTGCAAGTCCTAATGCAGTTAATGACGCTGTTCGTAACTGGCCCATAAACCGGTCCATGTCAATATCAAGGACATCCGGTCGGTAAATGCTGCCATTTTCAAAGACAGCATGTAAATTCAATCCAAGTTCAATAGGGTAAATATCAATACGAGAAAGCATTTGTGCAAGCTCTCGGGAGATCTTCTGCCCTGCCTCAACAAGGACTTTATCGTTTTTAATGACGACCTTTCCTTCTGAAATAGCAGCCGGGATCCCTACTTTCTGAAGCTCTCCGACGATCGGACCTGGTTTAAACGGTGTATCACCTGCAAGAACCTCAATATCATGTGCTGCAGTCTCTCCACCCTTTGCAGGCGCTTTCTGTCGCGTTGCCTTAATTTCCTTAAAAAGCGCAAATGGGTTAACATCAGTAGCAATCACCGCAGCTTGGCCGTGCACTTCACTTTTTAACGCACTGATACCTTTCACCTGCTTCTCAGCTTCATCTAGCGCCCGTACAATCAACGAGTTTTTTGCAGCGCGAATTTGAGCTTTTGCCCTGATGCCCCCTCGCATTTGCTGAAGTTGTGGAGCAGGAATGCTTCCAATATCAATGATACCGATGATTTTATGGTGAGTTATCAGAGATGTAAGCTCCGAGATCTCCCCGTGTTTCCATTCTGCGACATGCGCCATAACGTGACACCTTTATATTATTCGCATTGGTGGCCCCATGCTTGTTTTCACATACACTGAGCCGATATTTAATTTCCCACGTTCAAGTTTTCCTTCAACTCTCTTCAGAATTACATCAATATTTTCTGCGATATGTTCCGTTTTCATCTCTTCACGTCCGACCAATGCATGTATCGTTTTCGTAGTCTTTGATCGAACTTTCACGGTTTTCCGAAGGTTCGTTGCAATACCAGCGATATCGATAGTTGGTGGTACCGGTTTTGGCATTTTTCCCCGAGGACCAAGAATAATACCAAGTGTTTTACCAATAGTTGGCATTAACGGTGCCTCAGCAATGAAAAAATCATACTCATCAGCTATCTTTTTAAACTTTTTTTTATCTTTCGCGAGTTCTTCGATTTCTTCAGGTTTTATCAATAAATCAACGAATGTTTTTGATTTCAACGCAAGATCACCACTAGCAAAGAGAGCAAGTTTAGCCTCTGTCCCTCGACCATGAGGAAGCATCACTTCGTCTTCGATACGGTTCTTCGCATCATTCATATCGATATTCTTTAGATTTATGACAACGTCTACCGATTGTTTGAATTTCCGCTCCAGTTTCTTGGATTCCTCGATTGCTTTCTGAACTGCTTCCACAGTTTTACTATCTGCCATGATACATCATCGACGAACTTAGTTTTATTGCGACTCCATAGGGTAACGTAGTTCTCGGGAATAATAATCTTATTTATAAAAGTTTGTGTCACACAAATTGTGGTCATTCAGCGGTTATCCTTTCGAGAATTAACGTAAATACATCCTCAGGGTCACGAATCTTCTTCAATTCTTTCTTCCCAATAATCGGAGTTCCTTCCAGGTTCTTCTTACAAACATCCTTATCGGTAAATACCACTGCATGTTTCTCAATAATCTTCGAAATACTACTGATAAAATGTGCTTTTTCTGCAAGTTTCTTATTATATTCCTGTACACAGGTTAAAAGAATCTTTTCTTTCTCTTTGCTTAATGCCTCAAAGGGACAACGATCCATTGGAATAATGCTATAGCCAATATTCTGAAGCAAGGAAAAGACTTCCTGTTGTAACTCCTTGGTATGTTCTTGACCTTTTTGATAGGATGGCAATTTCTTCGTTTCGATGATAAGTGGTTTAAGTAAATCGATAGGCATGGTTACCGATTGTTCAAACATATCCTCAATCCGATCAGCGATATCAATACGTGCACTCATTCCATCCTCATACATCCGTACGGTTCGACGCGAAACACGAACATAATGGGCAAAAGAACCTAGAGAAATATTTTTTTCCTGACGTAATCGTCGAATTTTTTTCTGATCTAGATTGACATACAATCCGCCAGGAGCGGCATATGCTCGTACCGGGATTTTCTCAATTACATGATTTTTCAAAGTCGATGCGGTGACGGTCTGAATTCCAAATCTAAAGTATACGACATCATCCTCAAGAACTTTCATACCGTTTTTTTCCCCAATCAACAACGGAGTCGCCTTGAGCAGATACGCAAGTGCGCGCAGCTCAGTCCCAACATCCTCAGATAATCCATCAATATTCGACAGGACTTTTATAATAATAAGAGTTTCATCTCGTCTTGCAACTAAATCAAAACCTGGGAGACGTATCACATAAGGGTCTGAGACAGAAAAACCCGCATTTCCCAAAAATCCTCTGATTTGCGCAATAAGCTCTGTTCTATCCATAGGTAATGAAACTTAAAGTATGACCTCTCTAATAACGTTTTTGGTGAACGACCATCTGGATAGGTATTGATGACACAGATTCAATCAGGGGAGGGTGCACCACCTATGTGGTTCGAACCATCCTTCAAAAAATCATACAGAATTACGAAATTATCGGTTATCCGCGTCTTGTCCGTTTAAACCCGAATATTCCTTGGAAGACCAGGGGTAATGGAGCATTATGTATCCACATTGGGAAACCCGGTGGGAAGATTAGACGAAAAATCGGAGAAATCAATGGACAGGAGATATACTGCTCATCAATCTTTACAAAAGAACTTGATTCAACCGAGCAGACAGAACTTTTTATGATCGTAAAAGAAACCGTTGATACACAAGCGCGTATTGATGATGAGAACACGAACCCAGGGTATGTCCTCCTTTTAAAAAAACCAGATTATGTACTGTACCAGAAAGCAGTCACATCAATTGTCACCCTTGAAGAAGTTCAGAATATTTTACAGTATCAACAGGCCAGATTTAAGGGATATAAGAATAGCCGAGGATTGATTGGGGCGACCGCAGCGGTCTCCTGGGAACCACGAGATAGAACCTTCGAACTCATAACGTATCGACCCTCAGAGCGATGGGGTAAGAAACGACAAATCGACTCAAGGTCTGTACAACTGTTGGATGCAGACTGTCCCGGTACCTTTGATAACTACGATGTAAAAAATCATCATAACAGGATTGCTCCGAACTCACCGTGTCCTATCCTTTATGGAATCCGTGGTAATGACGCAGAAGAACTCGTCATCGCATCAACACGAATACATTCTGAACCTATTGACAGCTGGCTTCTGTTCGAAACGAATCAGGGTACTGATGATCATCTGCAAAGAAAACAAATTGCACAAATCCACCCTTTTGAATCAGTCATCGTTGAAGGATCGGTTATTGAAAATCCATTCACAATCCAAGGCGGACATGTTCTTTTCACTTTAAAAGATCAAACGGGAACAATACCCTGTGCTGCTTATGAGCCAACAAAAGAATTCAGGCATATCATTCGAGAGTTAAATGCAGGTGACATCGTCGAAGTATATGGAGGGGTAAGAGAATATCCACAGGCAATAAACCTTGAAAAGATTTACATCAAACATTTAACACCTGTTAAAATAAAGCTAGAAAACCCGGTTTGTCCAAGTTGTCATAAACATATGAAATCCAAAGGGATGAAACAAGGATATAAATGCATCAAATGTAAAACCACTAGTAACGATCCGATTATCCAACAAAAGAAACGGACAATCACCCTAGGTTTCTATGAAGTCCCTGTCTGCGCCAGACGGCATCTTAGTAAACCACTTAAAAGAACCATTGCGCTACGATCAAAGGTAGTCGCGGCTATCGGAATCTCAGATACTCCATAATGGATACCCCATCCACCGTCTCCATATGGCCGTCTGCTATGATGGTCCCAGTGCATTTCACATGATATCGCCAGTAATCGATAAATCCTAAAAATTTGGTATGGTCTACGCTGATCACCTCCATGTTGATAACGAGAAATACCTTATCGGTCATCGTTTCAATATTAAAAAAACGAGGGACGCACTTAAAATGATCAATGCATATATTTTTCGCTGAAAACCAAATCATCTCAGAGGGAATGTCCAGATAGCCCCCATCTTTTTTGTTTACCACCATTATAGGATGCTGGGTGTGTCGTGTAGTTGATACTTCAGCCCATGTGACAGAATAGTTCGATGAACTACAGGTGCCCCAGAACCACCCAAAACGCAGAACGATTCGAGGACCGATTCCCCAGTTGTGATCATGATATCCGGTTCCTGTCACATTCATCGTCATATCACCTATTGAAATAGTCCCAGTCACATTTGCACGTGGGAGAACCACAGCCCACCAGTCACCTGTTTGTTGTTGCCGTTTCCAACCTCTGGTGCATCCGACGAAATGCAATGAAACAGCTCCATCGGAAGTACTAACCGTCACATCATAGACAAAGCAGTCACTGAGGGTGTCATACATGCCAACGATGAGTTGTTTGCCTGCGACGTTCACAGAGGGGGTTTCTGTGGATGCGGAAAGATCACGAAAGGAATGTTTCTCATAGTTTTTAAGTACGACCACCCCTTGATTATAGATGGTCAGTCGAGTATTGACGATCCCCTTAGCAAGGATATTAAGAATTTGTATACCAACTGTTACGGTGTAGCCGTTGTCGAATTTTGCATCAAAATACCACCATTCAATGAAGGGAAACTTCCCTCGGCCATGAAACGCATCATCCCGTAGTATGATGTCCTGTACTGATGCATCAACCTGTGCAATGGCAATGTTCATACTCAGAACAGTTCCCGTACCTAAAAGAATTAAAAGAAGAATAACTGAAAGGACAGGGACCACTCGTTTCATAGATGTCATTTATATAAATACATGCGATATTAATATAGTTTCTGCGATATTTATAAATG
>CAZGIV010000112.1:0-8068 GCA_964526175.1 uncultured Thermoplasmatales archaeon
TAAAAAAATTGATCAGATTTGTGATGGTTTAAATATGATTACTGAGGATAATTCTATTCCAAGAAATATAAGACGAGGGGCCGAAGAAGTAAAACAAATCTTGTTAAAACCAGATGACCCTATTGATCTCCGGGTCGCCTCCGCAACCTCTATTCTTGATGAACTCGCAAACGATCCGAATATTCCACTCCATGGACGGACCCTCATCTGGAATATCATGAGTCGTTTGGAGGAACTCGCATAATATATTTTTTTATCATTCAAAAATACCCTTTGTAGATAGCAATAAAATAGGGAGAAGATGAAATGATACGAATCGGTCAAGCCGGCATCCCATTATCTTGTAAAGGACGTACGAATAAAGATGGAATTGTTTATACCCATAAAAGTCTTGATTTAAACGCAATAGAGATTCAATTCGTCCGTGGATTATACGTGTTATCGGAGGAAGAGGCACATTTTATTAAGGATTACGCTCAGAAAAACGATATTGAAATCCATGTCCACGCTCCATATTATTTGAATTTAGCAGGTGATCGCGAAGAAATCACCATGAGTTATGAAAAGATCATGAAATCAGCGCAAATGGCAAATAACATCGGATCAAAAACGCTGATTATTCACCCCGGATATTATGGGGAGAACAATCCAAAGAAAACCTTAAAACTGATTACCAAAAACTCAAAAAAAGTAATAGGCATGTTCAAAAAAGAAAAACTCAAAATCAGACTTGCCATGGAAACAATGGGTAAACAAAAAGTATTCGGCAGCCTTGATGAGATCGTTGAGGTCTGTACGCATAACAAAGAAATCATCCCTGTTCTTGATCTCGGTCATATTCATGCTCGGGGAAACGGATGTATTAAAGAACGTGAAGATTTCGAATCAATCTTTGACAAACTTAAACCCTTACGATTACGACACTATCTCATGCACATCACCGGTGTTCTCTACGAAAACGGTAACGAACTTTACCATGTCCCTATTAAGAAAGGAGATATGCCATTAGCCCCACTCATTGAAGTGATTCTTGACCGAAATCTGAATGTCACGCTTATTTCTGAATCGCCTTTACTTGAACATGATGCGGTATATATTCGTCTTCAAGTTGAAAAAGCAATCATGAAAAGAACCGGAAAGGAAACCGCCTACTACAAAGATCTCTCCGAGGTCATGAAAAAATGAACCATGAGGATACTTTTCGAGAATCTCTTCAGTACATACAACGGAAGACCACTGATATCCTTGAAAAAGTATCCAAAGAAGATATTAATAAAATCAGTCACTCATTTTTCAAAGCACACCGTATTTTTGTATACGGTGCGGGACGATCCGGTTTAGTCTCCAAGGCCTTTGCCATCAGATTAGTACACCTTGGGTTCCAGACATTTATCATCGGAGAAACCATTGGCGCACCAATTAAAAAAGGAGATCTTGTTTGCATCGTTTCTGGTTCTGGAGAAACAATCCCGGCAGTCATGACTGCGGAAATAGCAAAAAATCTTGGTGCAACGCTTATGGTTGTCACCGGGAAAAAACACTCACGTATTACCAAATTCGCTGATATCACCATTATTCTAAATGCAGATTGCACAGAAAAAGAAAAAAAACTATTTGCTCCTCTGGGGACCTTATTTGAGGCAAGCGCATGGATCCTCCTTGATGGAATCATCGCTGAACTTATGAAAAACAAAAAAGAAACCGAAGAATCGATGCGCTCCCGCCACGCAACACTTGAATTACCATAAAATTAAAATTTTTCAAAAAAAAAAAAAAAAAAATTATCATCGCTTCTTTTTTATCTCAACCCATATGTTTTTAAAGCATGTTTTCTCTACGGCTCTTAAAACCAGGTGATTAGTAATGCCTATTTCACAGAAACACGCTCGTCAACCAATTGTTAGTGTGCTCGGTCACGTCGACCATGGAAAAACATCACTCTTAGACTTCATCAGAGGATCCACCGTTGCTGCTCGAGAAGCTGGTGCAATCACCCAACACATTGGCGCCACTGAAGTTCCTATCGACGCGATTTATGCTATGTGCGGTCATCTTCTTGGAAAAAAACAGTTCTCCGTACCTGGTCTGTTATTCATTGATACTCCGGGGCATCATGCATTTACTACGTTACGGACCCGTGGTGGCTCCCTTGCAGACCTTGCTATTCTTGTCATCGACATTAACGAAGGGTTTCGGCCTCAAACCCATGAATCCATTACTATTTTACGTCAATATAAAACACCATTTATCGTTGCAGCAAACAAAATCGATGCAATCCATGGCTGGCAACGCAGTGACGACATCGCAAAGAACCGGCTTCAAAACCAGCGTCCAATGGTGAAAACTCTTTTTGAAACGAAGTTATATGAATTGATTGGAACAATTTATGATAAGGGTTTTGAATCGGATTTGTATTTCAACATTAAGGATTTTAGTAAAAGCATCCCAATTGTTCCGTTATCTGCAAAAACTGGTGAAGGAATCCCAGAGATGCTTATGGTTCTTGTTGGACTAGCACAACGATTCCTTGAAGATCAACTGACCAGTGAAACCGGCGCTGGTAAAGGAACTGTTCTTGAAGTAAAAGAAGACATAGGATTAGGAACCACCGTAGACGCTATCGTTTACAGTGGAGTTCTTAAAAAAGAAGACACCATCATCTTTGGCACACGAGATGAACCATTGGTCACAAAGATTAAGGCATTACTGAAACCAAAGCCTATGGATGAGATCCGTGACCCACGAGAACGATTTGAAAGCGTCAAAGAAGTTCATGCCGCCTGCGGTATTAAGATTTCTGCCCCGAATCTTGATTATGTCATCCCGGGAGCACCATTGAGAGTCGTGCAGGGCGATCAAAAAGAATTAATTCAGGAAATAAAAAGTCAATCTCAGGTGAAAATCGAACTTGATAAAGACGGTTTGTTCATCAAAGCTGACACGATTGGCTCCCTTGAAGCTCTTGTGAAAGAATCTCGGGATAAAGCAATCAACGTCAGAAAAGTAGAAATCGGCAACATCTCCCGACGAGACATTATGGAGACTGCTGCAGTAACCAATTCATTAGAACGTGTTATTTTTGCGTTCAACGTCAAAATTCTTCCTGAAGCAAAAGAAGAATTAGCCAATGCTGATGTCACCATTTTCAACGAAGATGTTATCTATACCATAATAGAGAATTATGACCTCTGGGTTATAAAGAAAAAAGAAGAACTTGAGAAGAAACGACGGGAGGATTTCACGCATCCAGGGATGATTAAATTCCTACCAGAGTACGTGTTCCGTGTGAGTCATCCCGCAGTTATCGGTGTACGAGTACTCGGTGGTCGAATCAAGGTTGACATGCGATTGATGGACCAAGAGGGTAAGAGCATTGGAAACATCAAAGGGCTTCAATCAGACAATAAATCGATTAATGAGGCGCTTCAAGGCGCGGAAGTTGCAATCTCCATCGATGGCGTCACCGTTGGTAGACAAATCAAAGGAGGAGATATCTTTTTTACTGATATCCCTGAGAGTGATGCGAAAAAACTCCGACTTATGGATGTTCTTAATGAGGATGAAAAAGATGTGTTAAATAAAATATTTGACATCAAACGGAAGACAAACAAATTCTGGGGGATGTAACCTTCTTCTTTCAAATCTTTTTTCTTAAATTATGCAGACTCTCTTTTATCTAAATACAGCTTTTAATAAGAACGGTGTAATTAATGTCGTAACCAGTGTTAACAAAACCGTTGTCGCAAGAATCTGCTGGCCAAGTTCTCCGATAAGGATTCCCTGAGAGATGGCCGCACCAACAATAATTAATGCCATCTCAAGACGAGGGATCATCCCAATTCCCGCTTGCAAAGCTCTCTTATTTGTCATACCAGCAAGTTTCGCACCGATGCCACAGCCAATAACCTTTCCAATAATGCTTACGATGATAATTACTATAGCAAAACCTATCACATGGATCGTCGAAAACACAGTTGGATCAACATTGGCGCCAACCCAAACAAAGAACAATGGAATAAACAACCCATAGCTTATGGTCTTAATATCATCAATAACCTTTGTTGATTTCATCGCATGACCAATGACTATCCCAGCGACAAATGCACCAGTGATCCCAGCGATCCCGGATTGATAGGCAAAAAATGAATAGATGAGAAAAATCGCAAGAGAAAGGCTTAACAGGGCTTTCGGCAGCTGTATTTTTTCACCAAGATTGAAGACTTTATCGATGATTTTTAACCCAACAAAGAGGAAAAGAACAAAGAAAATAAGTATTTTAAGACCAAGAACCGTGATATCCATAGGTGTTGCAACACCAAGAACTGAGACAAATAAAACAATACCTATCACATCATCAATAACAGCTGCCCCTAGAATCGTAAGACCTACTTCCGTATTCAACTTTTGAAGATCCATCAAAACACGAACTGGGACACCGACTGAGGTAGCGACAAGAATTAATCCAATTACTAATCCGATATGCCAGGAGTAGCCAAAAAAGAGCGACACTAATATACCTAGTAGCAAGGGTGCAATCACCCCACCAACAGCAACAAAAATAGAGGGATTCTTCACTTTTTTTAAATCTGAAAAGTTGATTTCCAATCCTGAAAGAAACATTAAAAAAAGGATGCCTAGCTCAGCAAGAAAAGTAAACGCTTCCGAGGTGTAGGATAATTGGGGGATTTCTATGGTGACTGAAAATAGAGAAAATGATTTCCCTGCAAGGTAACCAAACCCAAACCCTCCAAGGAGTAACCCTGCGAATATTTCTCCGATCACCGGTGGTTGTTTCAACCGATCCATAAGATATCCGAATAAACGGGCACAAATCAATGCAAACGCAACTGACAGAATAATTTCAAAAATTTCGATTTCATTTGCCGTAAGAGTCAACCTTCTTCAGTAATTGAATGGTATTGAGTTGCGTCATAATATTTTTGAATTAATCGATGTAAGGTAATTTCTCCGATGAGTTGTTTATTTTTCACCACGGGGAGCCGCCGGAGTCGATATTTTTTCATCCTCTTTAACACATCAATTACTTTTTCCTGTGGTTCGCAGATAATTATCTTCTTTGACATGATATCCTCAGCTTTTTTCACAGTCCCATACTGAAGAGAACGGATGTCTGGCAATCCAAAAACATAGGGAGAAAAATTCTTTGGGGTAAGGGTTGTCAGAACATCATGTTCCGTTATCACCCCGATAAGTTCTTTCTTTTTTTTACTCTTAATGACCCAGATGTGGTGCCTTCCAGAGAGAATATTGAGGACATCTGAAATATCCTCATTTTTTCCAATAACAGGGATGTCCCAAAGACGGTTATTCATCAACTGTTGTACGGTCAGTTCATAAAAATCAGTGACTAAGCGATTTTTCATCCTTAATAGAAATAGGTACACAATATTTAATATCTACGAATTTGGAGTAGTCTTTTCCTCGTACTGAAAAATTTCATAACGATTAAATATCTCAATCATATAGCTCCGGTTGGAGGAGTGTATTTATGGACCTCATTTCAATAATAATAGTTATAAGCGGAATCATAGCCCTACTTTTTGCAGGGTATCTTATTTTAAAGATACGCAAGGAAAGCCCCGGTTCTGAAAAAATGCAGGAGATAAGTAAAGCAATCCACGAAGGAGCAACCGCATTTTTATACAGCGAAAATAAAATTCTTGTTATCTTTGTAAGTGCGGTAACCATCATTCTTCTTGCCGTATCATTCATTCCCAATAGCAATATGCACTGGGGAACAGCCCTTGCCTTTATTATTGGCGCAATCCTCTCCATTCTCTCAGGGAACATTGGGATGCGAATCGCAACGTTATCCAATGCCAGGACCGCAGAGGGTGCGAAAACCAGCATAAACAAAGGGTTATCAGTTGCGTTCTCTAGTGGAGCGGTCATGGGGATTTGTGTCGTCGGATTAGGGGTATTAGGTGTTTTTGGAATGTTTCTTTTCTTCTCCGAGATTCTTCATTATGCTGTCAATGTTACCACAAATATCCTGTTTGGGTTCGGGTTTGGTGCCTCTAGCGTAGCGTTGTTTGCAAGAGTCGGTGGAGGGATTTATACAAAATCAGCTGATGTCGGAGCTGACCTGGTCGGAAAAGTCGAAGAAAACATCCCTGAGGATGATCCCCGCAACCCCGCAGTCATCGCAGATCTTGTGGGGGATAACGTTGGTGATGTCGCTGGGATGGGTGCTGACCTGTATGAATCTTATGTAGAATCTATCATTGCCCCTATGGCGCTGGCCGCGATTGCGGGAGGGATAGCGCTGCAGACCTATGGGTCCAATGCGATCATTTTACCGTTAACTATCGCAGCGATTGGGATTTTTTCTTCAATCATTGGGACGTTCTTTGTCCGTACGGGAAAGAAATCCAACGTGTATTCAGCAATGAGAAATGGTCTTTTTGCAAGCACGATTCTTGTTGGGATATTTGCTGGTGTTGCCACATGGTATCTGTTAGATGGAAACATGGGACCATATTTTGCGATCCTCGCAGGTTTGATCGCTGGTATCGTCATTGGACTTAACACTGAATATTTTGCTTCTGAAAAACAAAAACCAGTTAAAGCAATCGCCGAAGCCGCAAAAACAGGTCCAGCAACCGTTATTATACAAGGATTGGTCAGCGGGATGATGAGTACTTTAATTCCTGTTCTCTCCGTTGTTGTCGCAATGATCATTTCCTATTACTTCGCTGAATTCTATGGGGTCGCCATTGCCGCGGTAGGGATGCTTAGCGTGCTTGGCATCTCTCTTGCAACGGATTGCTATGGACCGGTAGCTGATAATGCAGCTGGGATCGCGGAAATGAGCGGAATGGGTCATGAAGTTCGAGAACGAGCTGAGGCACTCGATGCTGTGGGAAACACTACTGCTGCGATGGGAAAAGGCTTTGCGATAGGTTCTGCTGCAATCACCGCGCTTGCGCTCATCTCGTCGTTTATCGTCTCATTAACGATTCATTATACTCCAGAACAAATCCTTGATTTTCTCTCTCTGGGAAGCAGCACCAGCCCGTATCTTGTCGCTGGTATCTTTATCGGTGCTATGCTCCCGTTTATTTTTATTGCATTAACCATGGGGGCGGTGGGACGAGCAGCGTTTAGCATGGTCGAAGAAGTACGATACCAATTCAAAGAACTCAAATTATTAACCGACCCAGACGCAAAACCTGATTATAAGCGATGCGTCTCGATTAGCACAAAACGAGCATTACGAGAGATGATCGTTCCGGGTTTACTTGCTGTTCTTTCCCCTGTTATCGTCGGTGTCGTGTTTGGGTTTTTAGGACCTAAGGGATCTGGTATTGCTGCCCTTGGTGGACTGCTTATCGGATCAATAGCAACCGGATTTCTCCTCGCTATCTTTCTGGCAAACGCTGGTGGTGCATGGGATAACGCAAAGAAGTACATTGAGGCAGGAAACCTTGGCGGGAAAGGATCACCAGCGCATAAAGCAACCGTGATTGGTGATACGGTTGGTGATCCCTGCAAGGACACCTCAGGTCCATCGTTGAATATACTTATCAAGCTGATGTCTGTAGTGACGCTTGTCTTCCTCCCCATCTTTGTTATGTTTGGTTAAGATAACAGCCAGTCCTACATCATCTCACAGTAGATTACAAAGATATCAGAAATAATCGAAACTTGTCTTTCTGTACGATTTCATAGTGAAAATATCATTACTGTTATGGTCTGATAATTCCTATGTAAATTAAACTGATCATAAGTATAGATACTATTGATCCTACGGTCACAACAAAGAGTATTGTCCGTTTACGAAGACCTAAGGTAGTACCAATAATTGTTGTCGACATCGCTCCAGTCCCCTGAAAAGGAATAAACATAAAAAACGCTAAAACAATGAGTAATAGCTTCCCGTAATTTCTCTTTTCGATTTCTCTTGTTTTCAATTGTAGTTTTTCATACCAGGATTTAAGAGAAACAATTGTTTTATAGAAATGTGGTTTTTTCCGACGAATGCCAACAAAGGGAAAAGGAGGAATGTGTTTAATGAACAATTCTAAAAACCACCAATTCGTCATAA
>CAZGIV010000113.1:0-7984 GCA_964526175.1 uncultured Thermoplasmatales archaeon
ATTCAATCATGCAAAAAAAAGTCCATGCCGTAAGTCTTGATGACCGAGTGATTCATGCACGACGGATTATGATTACCGAAAATATCGCTCGTCTTCCGGTTCTTGAGGAAAAAAAACTGGTGGGAATCATCTCTGATATTGAGATAGCATTAGCATTTGCATCGCTCAAGAAATCATTTTCTTTAGGAAAACAAAAGCATCATCTTGACGAACTATTTGTAAAAGATGTAATGCGCTCCCCTGTTGTTTGGACGGAACCGTCGATGAGTATTTTTAATGCGGCACAATTGATGTTGAATCAGAATATCGGGGCATTACCACTTGTAGAAAACGATAAGCTCGTCGGGCTGGTAACAAGAACAGATTTATTAAAGACGATTGTACTGTAAAAAGGTTAAAGTAACAAAGACGATTCACTATTGTATGGTGTATCATATTCCCTCCGATGATGCCATCCTCGGTGCGGTGAAAAAGGTTTTCCAGAAATATCATACAGTTATATCTCAATATAAATTAAAAAAATTTGTTGAAAAAGAATTGCAGACAAAGAAAAAACAATTCCAGGTCAGTGAACCGCGGTTACGTACTCTCGTTTTGAACAGCGGTCTTGTGCATGTTGAGATTCATACAAGAGAAGGGGATCCAGATAAGATTCTCCATAGGTGTCCCGTATGCGGAGGTCCGTTACAGCGGGTGAAGAATCAGACAATTTATGGTGGTGAAGTGACCTTAGAGTTTCGATGCGATGTGTGCGGATACTGGACGGGAAAGAAAAAGAAGATTCCGACGTTATACGTTTTTCATCTGAAGTAAAAAGGGTTTTTAACAATCGGTGCTTGAAACGAGAAGATATCTATTTTTTTCTTGTCACATCAGGAGAGAAATATAACTGTATAATAAGTGTTATATAATATTAAAACAATATAACATTAAAACTTCTGATGGTTATGAAAAAAATACAACTTCTTTGCATACTTGCAGTGCTGAGTCTTTTTTTAATAATACCTGGTACAGCGATAGCAGAGAAGATACCAATACCGGCAAGAAGCTCCGATCAATATAAAGAAGGATATCGATTTAACGTACAAGGATGGATCTACGTCCATGTACAAGGTGAACCTCTCGAAAGAGGATACCAGCACGGCTATCTCTTAGCTGCAGAAATTATCGATATGCTCCAACGATGGAGCACGATTATCCATAATTATCCAATCATAAAAACCATCAGCAAGCGCCTCTCAGATTCAAAGTTTGACAAAATGTCAGAAATCTGGTGGAACTTTTGCACCACTCAATGCTACAGAATGTACTGGGATAAATTCCCTGAAGAATACCAACAAGAAATCAAAGGTATCGCTGACGGGGTCGTTGCACGAGGCGGGAAACTCTTTGGAAGAAACGTGAACTATCAAGATATCCTAACGATGAACGAAATGTATGAGTTCCTCTCAAAACTTACAACAATCCCCAAAGGAATTCACCCGCTCCGAACGCTTTTCCAACAACTTCAACAGGTTGTGCCAGGTATCTCTCACGTGAACATATCTTCACTTATCGAGACATTTCTACAACAATCACCAGCTCACCACTGTAATGGTTTTATAGCAACCGGAAACGCCACCTCCCATGACCAGCTTGTGTTTTCTCAATCAACGATATGTGGTGGTGGAACGTGGTGGTGGACATATTATATTTCATTACGATGGAATGTCATTCTTGACATCCAACCTAGTAAAGGACATCGGATCATCATGCCAACCTCCCCGGGGCTTATCTGGAGTGATGAGGATTATTATCAGAATGATAACGGACTTGTTCTTCTTGAAACAACGGTTCCTCAAGGACTATTTGACAATAAAGGATTACCTCTTTGCATACGAGTACGAACCGCAATCCAGTACGGTAACGACATTGATGATATGCTCTTTTCACTCCGCTATCGAAACGACGGGAGCATGAATGCGGTCTGGCTTCTTGGTGATACAAAAACCGGTGAGATTTCTCGCCTTGATCTCGGATATCGACATTCTGCGGTATGGCGAACCTTCAACGGGTTTTTCTGGAGTGCTAATAATCCTCGTGATTTTCGTGTCCGTCTTGAACGAGTGAACTATAAAAAATTTTTATTAAATTTTGTGTACTGTAATATTCTTGGGTTTCCTGGATGGGGGTACTTTTCTTTCAGATATATCCCTGTCGAAAGAGATATAAAATTTGAAGAACTCGGAAATAAATACTACGGCACAATCGATGTTGAAACAGTTAAACAAATCATGTGTACCCCTCCGATTAGTGATTGGATTACTGATGTAAAAGTAACCGATTCTGACCTTATGAGACAAAACGGGTTATGGGCGTTTTTCGGAAATCCGCATCATTCATTGTTCATATCAAACTATGGTTCTCAAATTATAACCACGGAGGAAGTACCGCCTACAGGATGGGTACTCTTGTATGGAACCCCTGTAAAAGAAAACTTCAAATTAATTACCCAAGATGGGAAAATAACCCCGGCAGAAACTACGGTGACATGGGAATTTGATACAAAACAAAACATGAATAATTTTACCTCTGCAGCGTATGCTGAAAACAATCGACTGTATATAACAATACCATCAGGGGTTCTGTTTTCAATAAATCCACAAACCGGCAGTCTCCAATGGCAGACAACTATAGGAAAAAACCCAACTGCACCTATAGCGCAGAATGGATTTGTCTTCGTTGGAGACGAAGAAGGAATTGCTAAATTTTCTGAACGAGGAACCCAACAATGGAAGATACCAACGGACGGCATGATCGTTTCACAACCAATAATTATAGAAGATAACGTCCTTTTCGCAGACTCGTATGGAAATGTGTATTCACTTGCAATGAGTACAGGCCAAGAGCAGTGGAGACTGAAATTTTCTAATGAAAGCTTTTTATCCTCATTCTACGATGAAAACATCTATCTTACCTCAGGAGATAATTGCTATGCCGTAAAAAGAAATAATCATTCCATTGTATGGACGTTTGCATCGAAGGGGAAGATAACCTCAGCTCCTGTTTTTTCAAACAATACAGTCTATGTTTCCTCATGGGATAATTACATCTATGCCCTCGACGCAGAAACCGGGGAAGTGAAATGGAAATATCAAACAGGTTGGGGGTTTGATTGCTCACCTGCTGTTTCAAACGGGTTCATATTTGTTGGTGCCATGGACAATAATCTGTATGCATTTGATGAAGATGGAATACTGAAATGGATCTTTACCGGGCAAGCAAGTATACAATCTACTCCAGTGACGTATGGGGATTTTGTGATTTTTGGTTGTGACGATGGCAACATCTACGCAGTGAACCAATCAGACGGAGCAGCGGTGTGGTCGTTTGCACCACGGTTTACCATCGATGGAGTGATGAATTACGCGACAACCTCGATTCTATCTAATCCGATAGTGGTGAATGGAACGGTTATCATTGGAGCAAACGGCACTATTTATGGTTTGAACAGCCAAACAATCGAAGTACCCCGGAGCCTACAGCAGAAATTAAACCAGGATATCTTCTCTATGATCCCTCTTAGCTGGTACCTATGGATTTTTTTAATATTTATCGTGATCATTATCATCCTTTATGCAGTGTTTAGGAAAAAGAATTAAGATTGCTTTTTTCGTTCAGCAATTTCGCGTTCTAACCTGATTATCTCACTTTCTAGTTGCATGAGGCTAAGATCCACTCCCATGTCTCTCATGATACTGAGATCCTCATCACTGAGGTTATTACGTATTTCTTTTATGAAAAAATGACCTGCGTTCGCTCCAAGAGAACGATTCATTGAATCAATAATTGAGTGGAGTGCTTTTCCTAATTCGGTAGGCGACACGGTATTGATATCAGACATGACGCTGATAACATCACCAGATCCTTCAGTATAAAAATCATCGTTAATTTGGACATGTTTGAGAAATCCATATTGAGGTTCTAATCGTTTCATGAGATCCTCAATAGTTATAATCGTATACGGAAGATCAGTTTTTCTACGAGAAATCGATATCAACGTCTTCAAAACACTTTTCATGATATCTGATTTCTCTGGTAACGGCATATCCCATCTCTCTTTGTTAGTAAATGTTCCTTTTTTAGTATATGACTTCAATGTTGGTCCATACATATTAAACCTTTGGCCAGAGGACAGCAAGATGCTCCCATATCGAAACATATATATGATGATCCACTATATCTTTTCATTAGAAAATCAGGAGGGATGAGCACGCATGAAGAGAGGAGTATTGTGTGCAGTAACAGTTATTATTTGCATGATTTCAGCATTAAGCGGATGTCAAGAAACAAATAGTATAAAGACACAACAAAGACCTCAAAACGTGTATCTTGATTCAACAATCGTTGAATTTGCAAACGTGACTTTTGATCAACAATTCAATAAATCAGGAGATATTAAATCGGTGACCGTTGGTTGGTTATTTCACAATATAGCAGGAAGGACGATTAGTGCAAAGATAGACGTGAAATTTTATGATAAGAATAATATTTTGTTATACAACGATACTCAGCATAGAATCTCAAATTTTCCCGCAGGATATACCGATCACTCATTCCAACTCGCCAATAAAGTAACCTATGAAGGAGCGGGTTCAGCACTTGTGGATCATGTGGTGATTTCCGTTAGTGAAATATAGTATCTCGTAGTGAAACAATTTCAGTACCCATCTAAGAATCCTTCATTATTTTTTTATTTTTCGGCCTAAAACAATAATCATGATTGCCACGAGGATAAATGCTATTTCAAAACCGGGTGTTGATGTTGTTTTCGTATCACCGTCTATGGACAGCGTATACACATAATAGCCATGGTTTTCATCAGTTATTAAAATTTTAGGGGATGCTGGACCAAAACTGATATTGATAGGGATATTTCCAGAGAGCGGCGTTGGCCAGGTCGAAAGAGTAAATATCTTATCTTCATCAGGATTTAACGAAACGTTGGAAGGGGTTAGTGTTATTGGTGGTGTCGTAGTTTTGTTAAATTCTGGGTCATAAAAATAAACATTGATTTCATCGGATTTTGCATCACCGGAATTATGGAGGATTGCGGTGATAGTATAGACATGTATCACCCGGTTTCCGATGGGCGCTCGTGTTTCGACCAATTCTACACTAACATTTTTTATAGAAACAGTTGCTTGTTGAGCATTACCTACTGGACCAATAAGTGTTAAAAAACCAACACTGACAAAGAGCAGTATCAGAACCAACGTTCTTTTTGATTTCATATATCCCTCACCATCTCCTGCTATCGAATGTAATATATTTAAACTTCATCCTAGAATATTAAAGTCTTTTTATGGATATTGTGATGTGCTGAAATACTTCTAAATACTGCGATGACATTCGTTGTTTTGAAATAGAAAAAGAAAGAATGGGAGAAAAATCAATGTTGGAAGAGCGAGGGATTCGAAAAGGTATTGAGGTTTTAGTACATGATCCAAATGCTCCGAATCTTCCTGCTCGAAAAGCGGTAGTCATTAGAACGTACCCCCGTCCAAGTAGATGGTTTGTTGTGCGATATGAAAGTGGGGATATGGCTCAGGTAGAAGAAACCCATGTCACTACGATGTTTGAAGAATACAGAAAAGGAATATTTTAATTTTCTTAGTATCGCTTCTTGTTTTCTCGAAGACCTACCACTATTTCCTTGCCAAAATCAGTAAGTCTGTATAATTTTATATCCCGATGTTTTCCCCCATCGATTTGTTCAACAAGATTAAGGCTAATAAGTGATTCATCGTCACGGTATCGTGTATTCATTCCCCGAATCGCACCTATCACATTGGTTGGTGTGGTCTTTACGCTAAATGCAATCTCAGAGGTATAACTCCCACTGGGACTGATCTCAAAAAGATACTCCGCTATTTTCTTCCGTACGCTACTTCTCCGAAGTGACCTGACAATAAGTGGTTTTAACATCTCTGGAGAAATTGCTGTTTTTGTTGCATCCTGCATCCCATCCACGAAACCAATATAAGGAATCGCACGGTGATTAATAAGCTAATCGATTTTAAATGATTCAAAAAAAAAAAAAAGTCTGTGGTAGGTCAAAATTAAATTTTTTATAAAAGGTAAGTGGGCCAGGCCGGATTCGAACCGGCGACCTTCGCCGTGTGAGAGCGATGTCATAACCAACTAGACCACTGGCCCTGAATTATTCAAAAGGTATAAGTGTGAATTTAAGAACCAGATAAATGCTTTTCGTTCCTTTTAATAATCGCAGATGATTCCTCATAAGGAAAACCTTATCAAGTGTTAAAAAGATAACATCTCCAAGAAAACAAGAGATGAGGGATTCTCGTTGGTAAAATGGAATCTGCTTAACCGGTTGAAAAAAAAAGAAGAAATACAAACAGATAGGAAGGTGGCTACCGAAGAAATCCAAGAACCCGAGGATAAACAAATCAAACCGGACACAAAGCAGGAAACCACAGATGTTCCAATCAAAGTATACAATGAAACACTATATTCAGAGGGATTTGCACAAAAACAATCTAAGACGCCGTATCCAGAAAAGAAACAACCTTTTAAGCGAACAAGCTGGGAAAACCCTGAAACAATTGAACAAACTGTGGATAATATGAGAAGGAGACAATCAGAATCGACAGCAAATAGTACTCAAACAAGAGATGATACCGATAAAAAAGTTGATTTTATCCTGCTGAAGAAAAAAAGAAAAATCTAAGAAAAAAAACCTGTCTGTATCAGAGTGTTTTTAAGACTCTTTTCCGTTTACTTTGAATAAGGAAGGCTGAGTAATAATGATAGCGGTACTGAGAATCGGACACCGAATCGATCGTGACAAACGGGTGACAACCCATGTCGCGTTGGTCGCACGAGCATTCGGTGCAGATATTATATTTATTAGCACAAAAGATGAAAAAATTAAAAAAAACATCCAAGCAGTTTGTAAAAGATTTGGTGGTAATTTTGAAATACAAACCGGGGTCGATAATAAGAAAATCATCAAATCCTGGAAAGGGTCCATTGTTCATCTGACGATGTATGGCGAGGAACTGGAGAAAGCAGTGAACCAGCTTGATACCAATCGGGACCTTCTTATTATTGTCGGAGCGGAAAAGGTACCTCCATATTTTTACCAGGTTGCTGACCTCAATGTCTCCGTTGGGAACCAACCACATTCAGAGGTCGCTGCATTAGCACTGTTCCTTGACCGTTATACAAAGGCAGCATGGTGCAGAAAACAGTTCCATGGAAACATTCAAATTGTTCCCTGTGTTAAAGGTAAAAAGGTTCTTTCAAAGGAAACGACATGAGTACGATTCCAAATCCAGGACAGTGTCTTCGATTATTGAGAGAAGCAGGGTGTTCTGATGATGTTATTAATCATTGTAAGGCAGTACGGAAGGTCGCAGTTAGAATAGCGAAGAAAGCTCATGCGAATATTCAGCTTGTCGAAGCAGGTGCATTGCTCCATGATATCGGGAGGGGAAAAACACAGGGAATCATGCATGGGGTTGAAGGAGCAAATATCGCCACCGAATTAGGTTTACCAGAAAGTATAGTGAATATTATTGAACGCCATGTAGGTGCAGGGATACCTAGAGATGAGGCAATAACCTTAGGTTTACCACCGAAAGATTATATGCCGGTAACATTAGAAGAAAAGATCGTCGCTCATGCTGATAACCTGATAGAAAACGACCATGAACATCAGATTGAAAAAGAAGTTGAAAAAGCAATACAGAAAGGACACCAAAAGCATGCTGAGCGACTGATGGAACTGCATAAAGAATTAAGCCTACGATGCGGCATGGACCTTAACAAGATCTAAAAGAGGTACCCGAAAAGATATATAGGTTATCCTGTATTTACAGGAAAAAAACACGTGCAGGGGTAGCCAAGCATGGTCAACGGCGCAAGGTTGAGGGCCTTGTCCTGTAGAGGTCCGCGAGTTCAAATCTCGTCCCCTGCA
>CAZGIV010000114.1:0-7941 GCA_964526175.1 uncultured Thermoplasmatales archaeon
AAATTGCATTGAAATCATGCCATGCTAAAAGATTTTCTGGGTCGATTGGTATTGAGGTCACTTGTGCATCAAGGAGAAGGACTTTTTCGTCCCCAATGGAATAGGTCATCTCAGAACCACTGGGAATATTCAAACGCCAAATGTTACCAAAGGCATCTGGCATGGTATTCCAGGGGTAGGGATAATAGATTCGAACGTCTTCCCAGCTCACAAAGACCTTCCCGTTTCCAACCGCCATATTCGCCCAATCAGCCTCCGCTGAGGTACTAGCTGATAGTTGGACATCGCCGGTGAATATCTCCCCTTCAGAAGAGACCAGTTTACCCCAAATGAGTCCTGATTCACTCGTCGCTCCTTTGCTGTTGAATGAAATAAGGAATGAAGAGGAAAGATACGGGACGATATCAGTTCGGACAAACTCCCCAGACTTGATTTGGAATGACGGAACAACAACATTCCCTGCATCATCATAGATGGTGCCCCAAATATTCCCCCAATAATCAGCGGCACTGATATCATCGTTGTTATAGGTAATGAGATAGTGTTGTGTTTCTAAAGAGAACTCAACGCAGGGGAAATTATAATCAATGCTGTCACTCCCAGTCGCAATGGTAATAGTATTACCAATTTGATTAAGGTTGCTATCAAAGAGTCCAGCTTTTATGCTAAATGGTCCATTGTCTGCAGTAAGTCCTTCCTCCCATACGATCATGTATTGTGCATGGGACGGGTCGAATGCAACCCATGGTTCGCATTGGCTATTTGCTGCGGTGCAGATGTTTTTTTCACCACCAACGGGATTACCATTGGTATCAAACAACCGTCCATAGATGTTATAGTTACTCTCTCCATTTCTTGCGTCCTCCCAGACCACGCAGAATCGATTATTCACTGAATCATATTGAACGTTTGCATCTGCTTGGCAATCTGTTGCGCTGCAGACGTTAATAACGGTGCCAAGTTGCAGTGAGCCGCCGTTTCTGACCACGGTTCTTGCTTTAATGTCCTCGGTTGTTGCACTGGGGTTTGCAACCGTATCATAATGTTCCCAGGCAACAAAGAATTTCCCTCCGCCATAATCAATAGATGGATTCTCATTTCTGTAATAAAGGGTTGAATCTTGATAGATTAAATTATCAAAAACCACTCGGTTTCCATCAGGGTCGTACATGGACGCCCTGATTTCTTGTTTAAATCCGAATGTGTATGGTGGATACCATGGTTGTCCTTCCTCCCAGGCAACAAGGAAGTTACCGCCCCCATAGGCGACATCAGAATCCCAGGCACCCTCATTGTTTGCATGATAGGATATCTGTTCATCGTTTGGCCAGTGTTCTTCCCAATTGGTGAAAACACCATAGAAATCGCTTTGACTTATCGCAGCGGGATTTCCGTAAAAGAGATACATCTTACTGTTCCCTGTCGGGCTGTAAGGAATCTTGACCCAGACGCTTGCGGTACTTGCGTCATAGTTTTCTATCCAATAATTACAGAGAACATCCCCACTGCTTTCATGTTTAAACCGTAAATCACCATAATCTGGTCGCATATCAGAGTCATAGGGTACTAAAAGATGGAGTGCATAGTTATACAGCAACTCACCAGCGTTATTGGTAATCGTAACTTGTTTCATTCGTGTCCATGCAGGATCCGTCCATAACGTATAGGTGTCTTTCATCTTTACAGCACCACTGGTAATCTCATAATTGAACGACATGGTAGGATCAACTTTTGTCGCATCATTGAACAGATCCTCCCAAGTGAAGTAGTTATCTTCAAGCAGCGGCAGGGGAAGCGGTGATGATGCTTTTAAGACTGCTTCATCATGTTTTACATCGAATTTTACAAATGCCTGCGCTGCAGACATCATCATGAGTACGACAAGAAGTAAACTTAGTACTAGCCTCCCAAATTTTTTATTGAATTTATTTTTCCCCATCATCAAACACCTTTTCTATTTTCTATAGCTAGGGCCATACCTGGTACCAGTTATAGTTCAATAATACGTTAAGATAAAGCTGACCGCTCACCTGGATGATCGGCCAAATATTAAAACCGTTTTGCCAGAACCATTTGACACAAATATATAAGGCGAAATTGGTAAGGGTGACATCCGCTCCCCAACGATCTTGACCGGATTCGTCTTTATAGACGAAGTCAAAGGAAATCTCTTTTAGGTTCGGCTGATTCGTTCCTTCATTGATTTTGAAATACCCGGGGTCTTCTAGACTTTCCCCTTGTTTCCATTTCCAGCTCATATCGTAATGGAGTGTATTGCTCAAAATCACATATCCGTTTAAATCAAGGCGTCCACTGTAATTGTCAAGATGGATCAAATCTATTCGCATATCCGCGTTCTGTTGCACGTCGATGCTAAAACCACCGGTTTCACCAAGTGACCAATCCCCGGTGAAATCAACGACTTCACCATCAAGGGCTATGGCGACAACAAAATCGTTTAACGCGTTCAGGGAGCCGGTGAGTGCTAAACTGTCGATTTGTGGTTGTGGGCTTGTGGTATTAAGACCCCAGTTTGCTTCAAAATTCTGGGCTGAAACAGTACTTGCTCCAATGGATAGTGAGTTGCCGGTGGCTGCATTGCCAACGGAAAACATATTGCCGAGCACATCATGGGTCGTATCAAATTTAAAGTATCCATCATCTGCGATTTTAAAATCTGTTTGGATGTGACCGTCACCAATACTGAACACATCACTTAAGGCCAGGGTATCAAAGACAAGGTTGAAATGAACAGGGTCTGGATTTGAACTTAGAGAAGAGCGCTCCGCTCTTCCAAATCCTTTCAGTTGATTCCACCAGAAGGTCCCGGTAGCATATGCATTGGCAGGGATATCTGTTATTTGAACAATCGGGATAGCAATGTTTGGAAGATAGAAATCCATTTCATTAAAATTCGAGTCTGCCTGTCGTTGGACTTTTCCGTAGATATAATTATTGATATTGCTAAAATTATCAGCATCAACATAGAGGGTAGCTTCCGCGCTGACTCGTTGACTATTAATGCTGCCAGCTGGGATGCTTATAAGGGCGATATTGGGGTCATCCGGGTTTGCTTGTGGATAATACACGGTGATAGCACCAAGTTGACCGCTCTTGGTCAGATCAATATATCCATTCGCATCGATTCGTAACATGCTCCCATTTTGTATGTTCAGTGTTGCCTGTGCTTCTAATCTTCGAGAACTTGGAATGTTGTTTACTTCGAGAAAAGGAACATCGGCTTCATTTGGATCCTTTAATTTTGGATAATAGACGATAATCTCATTGATCGGACTGCTCATGGTAACATCAGCATATCCGCGAACGTTGACGTAGAATAATTCTCCTTGGACAAATGTCACTTCAAAATCATCAAATATCTTCCATGTATACGATAGTGTTTGCGGAAGTTCACTGATTCTTACTTTCTGGCTAAATAAGGGTGAATCTACGATGACTCCGATATTGAATATATTACTGGATTCGTAATCGAACCCATGTGGATCCTTTCGGAGACCAAAACTCATCCATCGTCCTGTTTGTGCCATCGAGGAGTCAATTTTATCAAAAACAAGAGAGAGACTCACGCCGTCTCCACCGCCTATATGAATATCTGATGAATACGTAATTGTTGTTTCACTAGTATGTTGACTATCCGCATCAAAATTATAATAGATATACCCGCCAAGCGGGATAAACTGAGTAGTCAATGTGACAAACGGGGTAAATTGAACTGAAAATGCAATATCATATTTGAGTGTGTTTGTACTTCCATTATATGATCGGAAACCGTAGAGGAGTTCTAGTGGATCGACACCGCTTGGTTCGGTTTTCATCACTTGCTGAAAAATCACTGGGCTGAAAATATTATCTTTGGCAAAGGCAAATCTTTTTTCGACATATAGAGGTATCCTATCGCCAGGTGTAGTACGATACCCGACACCTACTGCGAAATAATCATCGTCGCTTTGTAAGGGTCTTGGGTCAGGTAATGGTTGATCTTGCATCATGTTACTGTGCGGTGTATTCAGTGTCTTAGCGAGTACTTGGTGTAAAAAACTAAATCCGAGTGGTGTGCCCTGCCGAATTTTTTGTTTTAACAGCTGTATAAACACTCCGCAAGGTTCTATTGAAGGTAAGAGTGTCTGTGATGTACTGGTGATCTGATAGTTTTGTGAGGAGAAGGAAACATCTTGACTTGACTCACCTACAAGACCCCAGTTGATGTGGATTTCAGACCATACTTCTAATCCAGCATAGATGTCTGAAGGTCCCCCGTTGATCTGTCGTACTCTGACCATATCCTCAAGAGATTTGTATTCGACATGTGTTTTTGTATTAAGTATTGTCTCCCAATAAAATCCAAAAGATACTTTTATGTCGTCTTCAGGGTCGTTGTCGATGTTAAAAAAAGTATCTTCGCAATAATAGGGGTGTTTGAGGAATTTTTGTTGGAAGTCATTGATAGAGATGTCGAGTTGTTTTTCAAATGTTTCACCGTTGTATGTGAGTCGGATCCACCATTCGAAGATGGTACTGGTTGGTTGTATCCAGGGGATAGAGATGGTACTTTCAATGTGTTCTCCTTGGGTAAGATAGGGATTTTCATCGATGTTTAAATAGGAATACACCGACTTTTTTAATTGATCCATTGTGTTTGAAGACGTTTTTTCTTCTGTGTTAAGAGTGGTAGAGTCTAGTGTTATTTTGTTGACTTTAAAAGTATTTGCTAAAGCAGCAGTAATTCCTGACATGCTAATACATGTCATTATAATTAGAACTACCACTAAAAATTTTTTCATTTGCACTTCACCTCTTCCTAAATATATTTACTACCCTTTTTCCTGTTCTTATATATATAATTAATAACACACGGTATATATACTTTGTCATAATATTGGCTTCATCCCGAAATAGATAATTAAGGAGGAAGACATTCATTTTTCTGTTGGATGGGATAGGCAAAGAAAAGGATAAACCCAACAGTTGCGAACCATGTGAACCGCAACTTCACCACCGATTTCACCAAGGCGGTGATTAAAGCGGTTCACCGCATGCCACCACCCTGGAAACCCAACAAAAAAGGACGTAAAGCACACGACCCACAGACCGTCGCCATAGGATGTATCCTCAAAGTAGGATTCAACCAAACCTACGATGGCATCGAGGCGCATCTCAAAGATAGCGAGACTATCAAAAAATGCTGTCCAGATATGCCTGGGCATAGTGTGATCCAGCGAGGGATGAAGCGACTCTCCATCACCTACATTCGAAAGGTGACGAACAGGGTCACCAGGTTTCTCCGACGGAAAAAGATGAACATCGCAGTGGACACCACTGGATTCAGCACCCATAACAGCAGCACCTGGTACGACATCCGCATTGAACGACATGGGAGTAGACGTGATTGCATCAAACTCCACGTCAGTGTCGATATCGACACCGGTGTAATCCATTGGTTCACCATCACACCATGGAATCGCCATGATTCCAAGGAGTTTGAACATCTGATCAAACATCTCCCCGAACTCGGAAACGTCCTAGGCGACAAAGCGTTCTCCTCCAGGAACAACTGTCAACTTATTGCTGATAAAAATGGGACGCCCTACCTCTGCTTCAAGAAAAACGCTCGAAGCAACGCCAAAGGCAAGCCAGCATGGATCGTCTCGTTCAGAGCACACAAACAGGACTCAGATGCTTGGCTTGCCGTCTATCATCTCCGGTCGATCATCGAAAGCGTGTTCTCCTCGATCAAGAAACGGTGGGGTAGTTTCCTGCTCAGCAGGAAACGGTGGATGCAGAAGAAAGAGTTAGCGCTGAAGGTTTTCTCCTATAATTTAAAACAGGTGCTTATGGTTCGTTATGCGAAGGAACGGAAGGTTCCGTTATGGATCCACGCTGAGTAAAACCACAACGGTCCTTTCCATTCCCTTAGCAATGAGTGTATACTAGAATGAGTTTTTAAAAAATTCGCTCAAAACTCATTTTGAGATCACAAAAATGTCTACTAAAACTACGATTTTGGTTGGTTGCTGTGAGATTGTTCACAGCAATATGAAGTCCATGGAAGACTTCCGATACTCATTTCGGGATGTAGCTCATAATATTATGTAGTATTACATTATGTAGTATTACATTATGTAGTATTACATTAAATTTTTGGTCATTAATTATCGTTAACTTTAATGACGTATATCATTTCAGTCTCCGTTTGTAGAAATGAAAGGCGGTGCTGACGTGGATTACGAGATGAATTCATTTGTAGAGAACCAAATTTAGAGCAAAGGTCAATGTCGAAAAGACAATGTAGCTTGTTTAAAAGATAATGAGAACCCGCTGATCAAAGATGAGAAAATCGAATAGATGATTCTATCATGTATTCGAGAAATACACCACAACATTTTCATAGTCTCACCTGATGTGAGATATCAACAGGTTTGACACGGTAAAAAAAAATCCTAGAGAGATGGGTACTATGGGGAAAACGATTATCCAAAAAATTTTTGAAACTCATTCGAACACTCCCGCTAGTGTTGACGAGATCATCGATGTCACAATTGATGTGAGAGTTGCGCGTGATTTCGGTGGGGCAAATGTCGTCAAACATCTCGAAGACAACATGCTTCCCATCCATGACCCTAAACATACGTTCTTTACCTTTGATTGTAACCCTGGTGGTTGTGATCAGAAATATGCGGAGAACCAGCAGATATGTCGTGTGTTTGCAAGAAAAAATGGTATAAAAATCTATGATATCAACAGTGGTATCGGGACTCATCTTGCCTTCGAAGAAGGACTTGTTTTTCCAGGGGATACATTTGTATCAACCGATTCTCATGCGAACATCCTTGGAGCGATTGGGGCATTTGGTCAAGGGATGGGAGATATTGATATTGCGTATGCTTTTGCGTATGGGAAAATCTGGTTTAAGGTACCACCATCGATAAAAATTATCCTGAAAGGGAAACCTGCTCGCACGGCAACTCCGAAAGATGTTGTGTTAAAAATCAATAAAGAACTTGAAGCAAACGGACTTCTGGGGTATGCTGCGGAACTCTATGGTGAATACGTTGATTCATTATCGTTAGATGGACGAGTAACCATCGCATCCATGGCAACGGAGATGGGTGGGATCATCCTGTTATTTCCCACCAATGAGAAAATCATGGAGTATTATAAGAAAACATTCGGAATAACTATCCAACCGATCCATGCAGATCCTGATGCATCATATGATCGAACAATAGAGATAAATATCACAGATCTTCCGCCACAGTTATCTCGTCCAGGTCATCCTGAGGATGTTGTCAGTGTTGCAGAGGTCGGAAATATTGTAATTGATTCTGGGTTTATCGGTTCTTGCACCAATGGTCGTCTGGAGGATATGCGGGCAGTTGCTGCCATACTGAAAGACAACACCATAGCACCAGGCAGAATCCTGAAGATTGTCCCTGCGACCGATATCACTTGGAATGCCTGCCTTAAAGAAGGTCTGGTGAAGATTTTCAAAGACGCTGGCGCCTTGGTCGGTTCTGCTGGTTGTGCAGGGTGTGCTGCAGGACAAATTGGCCAAACAGGAAAAGGAGAGGTAACGATTTCTACAGGGAATCGGAATTTTACAGGAAAACAAGGGAAAGGTGACATTTATTTAGCATCGCCACAGACCGTTGCTGCATCATTACTTGCTGGGTACATCACGACTGTTGATGCGATTCCAAAGAAACCAGTGTCGGTGAAAATTGAAATAGCGTTGGTGAAAAATGTCACAGTGCAGAAGAAAGAAACAGTCGCGCCTCCTCTAGTCGTTGAAGGGAGAGCCTGGGTCATCCTAAAAGATAACATTGACACCGATATGATCTTTCATAATCGTCATCTTGCGATAACGAATATTTCAGAGATGGGACCGTATACGTTCGGGAACCTTAAAGGATATGAACAGTT
>CAZGIV010000115.1:0-7909 GCA_964526175.1 uncultured Thermoplasmatales archaeon
TGGATTTGAAATAGATGCCAAACAATCCACGATCATTTCCCTGTCGATATCCATACACGTAAGCAGGATGATTGGATGCGAGCTGGGTGATGGTGTTGTTAATTGGTGTCCAAGTCCCGTTATTCTCTTGATAATTCACAGGTCCTTGGTACGTCTCCAGGATGTTTTCTCCAGATGATGCGTTGTAATAAGTGTTCCAGGTAAGCCCCCGGTTGACCAAAGTATAGTTCTCTGGTGGGTTCGGCGGATCTGTGATGTTGATGTATTCCGTTCCGATATAACTATTCTTCAGGGTGGCGATGCTGATGGATGCTTCCGCGGAGACGTGGAAGTGATTCCCCTCGCTATTATTACTGTTATTAGCGTTATCCACTGCCCAGATCGTGTAATTGTACTGCCCGACAAGCCAGGTATCAGTGAACACGAATTGAAATGTATCATTCCCGACAGAGGTCATGGTGTGATTGCTTGAATTACCACTACCTGGATATGTGATCCGGACCGTTACAAGATCAACGCCGCTGCCGTTATCAACGACGTCCGCAGAAATCGTCACGTTATACCCGAATCCGACGGTATGCGGAGAAGCAGTAACATCTGTTATTGTTGGTGGCGTGGTATCAATAAGGATCTGCCGTGTCTCCGTTGTACTCTGGTTCCCTGAGGTGTCGATCGCATGCGCATAAAAGGTATAAGAGCCATCGGACAAACCAGTGAAATTACGGTACAACAAATTGACTCCGTTGTTGTACGAGGCGTTGATCTCCTCCCAACTCAACGCCCGGTCGTACAACTGCAGCTCATCAAGCGTACCATCAAAATAACACCAGCTTGATTCATGCCCATCATATGCGATCGTAGTAGACTGCCCATTCGAGATGTTCTTCGCAGCGATCCCACCGCTATCGGCATCCTCCTCACCATCAACATAGACGTAGTAATGACCGGAACGGCAGACATACGCGATATGATGCCAGGTGTTATCGGTCACATCAACGGTTCCCTGCACTGTGACGTTATCGCCGGAGGATTTTTCCTGCCGCACTATCACCTGGGCATTCCCCCCACATGCCATCATACCTTGAGGAGAGAATGACTACCTGATCCTCAGGACTTTGGGCGATATGAAGATCAGCCTCGACATTGTAAGCTTCCATGCCTGGGTGCGAATCTGTTTCTTCATGGTGTGTTTGATTAACATGGCCGCTGATGGTATTATTCGATTCTCCGCTGTATTTCCAGAGGAATTCCCCTATTGTTTCATTAACGGAAAAACCAGGGAGCGCAAACATAGGTAGAATCCTAGCTGTAAAACGGGGAGTATCGATAAATTGATTATACATATAATGACAGTCAGCTACTCTATCGTCATAGATAATAATCCCTAGACAGACTTTTTGATTCAAAAATTTTCTTTTGAAATTTAGTAGATATTGATTTCTACATTTTTTAATAGTGTCTGTTAGTTCCCAGTCTTCTGTTTTTGCAGGATAAATAATGGTGAAATTTTGGGGTGGGCCACATGCAGGTGAACTAAGGTTATGAACGAAGGTAACCTGATTTTCGTAAATTGTGTTGTCAGCGATGACGATACTATCATTTTCCAACAGTTGTTTAATGATAGTAAAATTTTGTTCATTCGAATTATCTGCAGTGTTCACTCGTGCAATGGGTAGACCATAATTTTCTGCTTCTTGGAAGACAAGGGTTGATATATTGTTCATGAGTAAGATACCGGATGCATTCGTCGCATTGTCAATTTGATCTGTTACTCCTTCTACTTCTTCCAGGAGAAAGACTGTATCGTAGTCATATGGTGGTATTTCCTCCTCGGCTGGAACATATACAACATTTCCCAGAACGAAATCAAAGTCGTTCAAGGTATCATAGGTGACATTGTATGGTTGTATCCCGCATTGCCATTTAGGGAATGATTCTGCATAATTGTCTTTGTTATAGACTATTGTGTTTTCAAAACTTGTATTCATAGTAAAATTCGCCAGTAATTCACGAGCTCGTACGGCAACGAGGGGATAGCAATCTTCCTGAGGGATCGTGGTTGATGGTATTTTATTGAGGATGTCTTCATTGTCAATGGTTAATTTATATGAAAGTACTTCGACAAATTCTGAGTAACCATTATGATTCCAATTGATATAATCTAATTGTACTTTTCTTACATCACTTTGATCAAATCCACATTTGCTATCGTTAATGAAACTGTCCATCAAATAATTAGCTGCAGCTTCGTCACCATTAGACCCGAAATATCGCCCCTTCTTGATATCACCTTGACCATAGACAGTTTCATCATGGATAATATTCGATAGATCGGAGACTGTATCAGCATAGAAATTAAAATCAAGATAACCTTCACCTTCTCCACCTTGTCCGAGGTCTGCGAGCGTACTCTGTTCCCGGAACGTCATAACTGAGAACGATGCGATAATCATCAGCATAATTAATAAAATACTTACTACTTTTTGATTCATTTTTCGTCCTCCGCCTCAATGGTAACGAGAATACCATCGAACTTATTATATTTTTTTATTATAAAGCAGAATTATGCACTTCAATAAATTATATAAGTCACATGTGAAATAATTATAATTGATTGTTGGAGTGAAAATATGCAAGAAGTTAATTTAAGAATTGCCACTGGATTCTTTTGCTGTCTATTAATTCTTCCAACCATATCATATCAAGTTGATTCCATCGGTAAGGCAAGTAGCGAATTAAATGTTGACCTAATCTATCCATATTCGTCACACATATCTCAAGATACGACTACACACATAAGAGCAACACAAGCAAATTACGAGTTACCTCTAGAAACAGCAATGTCAGATCATCAATGGCCCCAGCAGGGATTGAACTCTCAACATGTCGGGAGAAGCCCATACAGCACTGCAGAGAACCCAGGTATAGAGAAATGGCGATATCCTGTGGGGGATTGGTGCGATGGATCACCCGTAATTGATGCAAATGGAACCACTTTTTTCGGTTCATCAGATTTTCATTTTTATGCTATAAATCCTAACGGTACCTTAAAATGGCGATTCTATACCGATAGCGTGTTAGGGAAATATGGATGCCAGCCTGCCATTGCAACAGATGGGACAATTTATTTTGGAACAACATACGGTAGTGCACTCTGGGCTTTAAATCCCGATGGAACAGTAAAATGGAAAAAATTGATACCAGAAATAGATACATCAGTAACCATTACAGAAGATGGAATATTATATTACGGTCATAAGGAAGGGCTAGATGCGCGTTACCCGAATGGTACTTTGAAATGGACATTCCATACAAACGAGACGGTTCAATCCACACCTGCTATCGATAACCAAGGTATCATCTACTTCGGTAGCCACGATTTCAATATTTACGCTCTATATCCAAACGGAACAGTCAAATGGAATTACACCACGGATGCATGGGTGCATGGTTCACCTACTATCGCACCCGATGGTACAATCTATTGTGGTTCCGATGATTACAGTCTTTATGCGTTCTACCAGAACGGTACTCTGAAATGGAAGATCGACATAGGTTCAGCGATGCGGTCTAGTCCGTCTCTTGATAAGGAGGGAAATCTGTATTTCGGATTGTGGCACAGTCTTATCATGTCGGTTTCACCTAATGGGACTATCCGCTGGATGTTTCCATTGAGAGACCGGGATCGAGTTTGGGGTTCCACCGCAGCCATCTCCGATGACGGCACCGTGTACATCGGCAATTGTATTGATATGGATGCAAACGGTGGTGGTGAGATTATCGCACTAGGTCTAGATGGCACGTTGAAATGGCGGAAAACTCTCTGTGATAGCAGTCTGCATTCCTCACCAGTTATAAGCGAAGACGGCTCAGTGTACATCTGCGTTTCAAATGACGGTTTAGTGGAACCTTGGGGGTATCTTCATGCGTTTGGCATGGTGGAAAACAATCAACCGCCTGAGACACCAACAATCGATGGTCCTACAGAAGCAGAAGCAAAAACCAGTGTGAAATATATCTTCCAGGCAAATGATTCTGATAACACACCACTTTCCTTCTATATTGATTGGGGTGATGGGACACATTGGCAAACTGTTGATTATGAGCCCGGCCTTCAAGTCCCCATCTATCATACATGGACAAAAAAAGGAACCTACATTATTCAAGCCAAGGCGACTGATACATTCGGGTTGGAATCTGACTGGGGGACGTTGACAGTGACGATGCCATTCTCGTATGAGCCACAGTATCCATTCATTAGTTGGTTGTTGGAACGGTTTCCGAATGCATTCCCAGTGCTACGGTTTCTGATGACCTGAGGGTATTTATAGGAGGACATTGATGTTAAATCATAAGGGGACTCGTATGATACGGAAAGGAATCACTGTAGGGATTATTCTGTTCATGTTGATGTCGACTTCTTTGGTGGGGTTCTCACATCAGACTATGGTCCCCATGGATGAATCCAAGACATCCAAGGACTTGGGTTCTGGGTATCAGCCACTCGCTTCGAATGAGACGCCTGGGGTGCAATGGAGGAAGCAGTTCGGTCAAGATGGTACTGATGATGCGAACAAAGTACGACAGACATCGGATGGTGGATATATTCTTGTTGGAACGACACAATCCTACACGGAGGATGGCAGGCAAGACGCGTGGTTAATAAAAACCGATAAAGACGGGAATGAAGAATGGAATCGCACCTATGGGGAGGTTGGATTCCTGAATTGGAGCTATGGGTATTCAGTCCAGCAGACCCAGGATGGTGGTTATGTCTTTGTTGGACGTAGAAAGATATATCCTGAAGATGCTCATGCCTGGGTGGTGAAAACAACAGCGGATGGGACAGAGCAATGGAATAAAACGTTCAATACCTCATTTCGAGGTTTTTCTATACAACAAACCACCGATGGAGGATATATCATTACAGGTGATTCACCTGTGATGGATGCCTGGTTATGTCGGATTGATGAAAATGGAGATACGCTCTGGGAGCAGATATTCTATGAGTCGGATAGTTCAGTAGGGTTCTCTGTTCAGCAGACCCTTGATGGAGGTTTTATTGTAGCTGGACGGTTATATTATCAACAGAATGATAACGAGAGCGGTTTTCTGATTAAAACTGATGCGGATGGACATGAGCAATGGAATACAACCTATAGTGAGGTAGCCCCCTTCAGTGGGTTCTTATCCGTTACAGTACTTCCAGATGGATACGCCGTTGCAGGTTTAATCACTCAGCTCGGGTCAAATGGTAAAGCATGGCTTGTGCGAACAGATGAATCAGGGGCTATGGTCTGGAATAAATCATATTCAATAGGGTCAGACATAAGTTTTAGCGCTCGTGAGGTAGCGTGTACGTCTGATGGTGGTTTCATTCTCACGGGCTGTGCGAGTGCCCCTGTTCCGTTTGGCTGGCTTCTGAAAACCGATGCGGAGGGAAATCAGGAATGGGAACTCTCTTTAACTGAGACGTACCCTCAAGAATTTCTTTCGGTCCAAGAAACAGTTGATGGTTCGTATGTTATCGCAGGCTGGGGTACTGGAGCGGGACATGGTGATGCTTTGTTATTGAAAATCGGTCACGTGCCATATGTAACAATCATCAAACCTCTAAATGCACTGTATCTGTTTGACAAGGAGCGACGAGCACTACGTTTCCCCTTCATCATCGGACCAATCACCATTGAAGCAGATGCCTATGATACCGAATATACTATTGACCGTGTGGAGTTCCTGGTTGATGGTGTCCTCAAAAACACGGTCACCACTGCACCGTATAGCTGGCGTTGGGTTACTCCCTCGTTATTTACTCACACGCTAATGGTGACTGCGTATAACGTTGTAGGCAACTGTTCCAGTCAAAGTCTCAAGGTACTGAAGATATTCTGAAGAAATGAGAGGAAAGAACCTTATTATAGGGGTGGATGTTATTAAAAATCATGGATGTGAACGGGGGAATTGAAATGAAGAATATTCTTGTTCCATTGATTGTTTTAATCTTACTAGCGTGTCTGATTCCTGTGCAGGCATTGAATCAAACAGAGATGTCTCCAGATAATGATGAGCAGGGTCTGTCTTCGTTGGAGGTGTTCCTTCAGCGGAATGCATATCCTTATGAGTACAAAGCTTTGCATGACCAAGAATATTTTTACATACGGCAGACGAACTCTAATGTTAACATACAGAATTTACCAAAATGCTTATTAGGTGCATCGTTCCTTGATTTGAGTGTAGCTGGACCGATGAACAGTTCCTGGCCGATGAAAAGTTACAATGCACAGCGGATAGGTCGTACAACTTCCAGTACTGCTGATAATCCTGGTATTGAGAAATGGCGTTTTCAAACCTGGATAAGTGGTGTTGATTCTGGGGCGGTAGTCACCGATGATAATACAATTATTTTCGGAAGTAAAGATTACTACATATATGCAGTATATCCTAATGGAACTCTTCATTGGAAGTACGAAACAGGTGGTCAGATATATTCAACCCCAGCAGTTGCTGCTGACGGCACCATCTACATTGCTTCCTGCAATAATTATCTCTATGCTTTACGTCCTAGCGGAAGCTTGAAATGGAAATTTAACCTACAATATATCTCATATTCCTCACCTGTGCTTGCCAATAATGGAACAATTTATATTTGCACTGCTGAGGGGGGAAAACTATTTGCAGTCAACCCGAATGGGACATCCCAATGGTGCTATGATGCGATGAGCGGAATGTACGGTGATCCAGGGTTAGGAACTGATGGTACTATCTATGTTGGAACGTGGGATAATTATCTAAATGCTATAAATCCAAATGGGACGTTAAAATGGCGATTCCCTACTGGGAACCATGTCAAAGGAGTCCCCTCAGTTGCACCTGATGGCACCATTTATTTCGGCTCCTGGGACGGCTACCTCTACGCCCTTTATCCGAATGGGACAATGCGCTGGCGCTGCAATGTCGGTTCTGGGTCGGAAACCACCCCTGCAATAGCAGAGGATGGAACTATCTATGTTGGTGGTGATGAGTTGTATGCGGTGTATCCGAATGGGACGATGCGCTGGTCATTAGCATTAGGCTCTGAAAGATTTATTTTCATGTCTTGCCCTGCGATTGCAGCAGAAGGCACTATTTATGTGGGTGTGAGTATTGGTAATGGCGTTGGTGGCGAGATTCTTGCGGTGAATCCGAATGGGACAGAACGCTGGCGGAAAATCATATCAGATGAAAAGGTGGATTCCTCCCCGGCGATCGCCGCGGATGGAACCGTCTACATCGGGTCAACAGGTGGTTATTATGGTAACGGTCTTCACGCGTTTGGTGCAATCGAATCCAATGAGCCGCCATATCCCCCAATCATCGAGGGACCTGCAAAGGGAGATGTCGGTACTGAATATGATTATAAATTTTTAATTAATGATCCAGATTATAATCCGGTTCAGGTTTTTGTTGACTGGGGTGATGGAACAAGTGGTTGGTCGTATGAGGGTACATCGGGTCAGCGCATTTGGCAGGGGCATACTTGGACAAAAAAAGGAACTTACATCATAAAAGCGAAATCACGGGATGTACTTGGGTTGGAGAGCAACTGGTCGACCATGGAAGTCACTATGCCCTTTTCCTATGAACCACCACATTTCCATTTCATTGAATGGTTGTTAGAACGGTTCCCAAATGCGTTCCCGATGCTCCGATATCTGATCGGGTTTAATCAATGAGGTAATAAACATATTTAAGAGACATCATATATAGTTTCTTTTAAAGGGACTGTTAGAATTATGGAAAAACTATCATGTATACCATTGTTGTTGATTCTTACCCTTCTATTTACTCTGATGCCTGTTCATGCAATAGTTACTATGGATACGACTTTGTATGAACCACAGCAGCAGATGTCATCCGATGAGATTTTTTT
>CAZGIV010000116.1:0-7736 GCA_964526175.1 uncultured Thermoplasmatales archaeon
GTTGGTTAACACCACAGCAATCAGAAAACTGGACGGAGGATTACAACGAAGGTTACCGATTTTTTGAAATTCCGGGAGTTGGCGTTGATCATTATTCGTATGAAGAAGGTGTTACCGATGTCAGTTCAAAGCAAAATGAATATTACTCAAAAATAACTAAATGGACATTTGAAATAGAACCTTATACTGGTTAATAATTTAAAAATAATGCAAGAAAACTTGCCAGCTATGACTTATATTTGTTGATAAATTAGATGGCGGGGGCTTTTAACCTATACTCATAGAGCCCCCTGACAGATTGCATTTTCAGTGGTCACCAACAGGTGAAAAAAAGGTGGCTAAGCCGTCGAAGGGTTTATAGAGTTTAGGTTAAATCTCACTAGAAAAACCACTGGACATCCCAATAAATATGTATATCTTTAAATATAATATATGTTCTTGTCGGAAAATATAATTAAACCATTACTTTATAATGAAAGTTAAGGAATATGAAGAATACAATTGTATCCGCTATATTAATTTTCATCATTGGATCAAGTATCTTATCTTCCGTTAACGGTTCAAATGAAATTAAAGATAATTCAAACCTAAACGACGAACACAATATACCAATTGATGAAGGTTCTAATAAAATTAAAGGTACAGACGGTCCGCTTGGAGAATGGCCAGATTTTACTCCGATTGGTTTTATTACAGCTCCTGATCCAGATAATCCTCAATACCAGACACATCTGTATGGTGATTGGGGCGGGATCGTCGGTGAAGAATTTATTTTTTTAGAGGAAGATAAAATTAAGCTTCTTTATCATAGTTATCATGAAATCTATTTGACCGAGAGAGAACATGAATCCGATATTCTAGATAATTGGACACTTGGATATGATCCAGTAACAAAAATCAAATATACACCCCTTGTCAGCCCAGGGGGACCTAATCCCGGTCCTGCATGGGAACACACCGATACACCTGCTTATTTTCAACATCCCTTAACCGGTGAACATCTAATCTATTATACCGTATGGCCTGGTACAAAATATCTTCATCCAGAGTGGGATGAACTCGAAGGGTGGGAGGGTGCTATTCAAGTTGCGACTAGCGAAAAACCGCCGACAATTGGTGTTCCATTCAATCAGACCTATGAAAACATGCTGGTTCCAGAATATTGGTGGGAACAAGGGTGGAACCAGAGCGGTGTAGTCAAAGGAGGTCTATCAGAGCCAAGCGCTGTTTGGGATCCTCATCTCGGAACACAAGGAAAGGTACGACTTTTTTACCGTGGATTACATGGTGCGATAGGCTCGTATTGGTACTGGAGGATTTCTTATGCGGATAGTGAGGATGGAAAAACAGATTGGGTGAAAAACCCTATACCGACATGGGATCCTTCAGACCCAAATAATCCTGCGCATCAATGGGCACCATTTAACGGTGCATGGCAGGCTTCGTGTACAGGTGATATACGTGCTGATGGAGTTCATATGGTGCTGACAGTATCCAATCAAAATTATCCGGGTGGCGGAATGATAGCATATTACTGGTCACCTGACTGGGGAGATACTTGGATAGGTCATCCTGATAATCCAATCATCATACCTGGTGATTCCCCTAATGGTGTGCCGTGGGATGGATTCCAACGAACACCATCCCTTCTTATTGATGAGGACTATGGTCGATACATTCTTGCTTATAACGCAGGATATAATGTTAATCAATATTGGAAACGGCGGACGTATCTTGCGGTAGCTTCACGTCCGACAATCAATAATCAACCAGATATGCCAATGATTACTGGCCCAATAAGTGGCAACACAGGGATATCATATGAGTATAATTTTACCGCATCTGATCCTGATGATGATAATATTTCTTATACTATTAATTGGGGAGATGGAACCACCTCAAATTGGATAGGACCATATCCTTCTGATGTTCAGGTATCTCTATCTCATTCCTGGAACAATTCTGGTACGTTTCTGGTACGGGTAAAAGCAAAAGATATTCATGAAATTGAAAGCAATTGGTCAGTACCACTTGCTATAGTGATTTACGATCTCAGTCTTACGATTACTGGTGGATTAGGGATTAAATTGCAAATTACAAACGAGGGAATCAATAACGTAACCAATGTTGATTGGATGATTAGTGTACATGGAGGGCTTCTTAAATTCATCAATCTTATTGTGGGCGATACAATAAACAATTTTTCCGAAGGGGAATCAATTACTGTCGGCACCGGATTGTTCCTTGGGTTGGGTAAGATCGATATTACTATAAAAGCTAATGATGTAGAAAAAATTGTTACGGGACAACAGATTATTTTCTTCTCCCTGGTTAAAAGATAACATAATTTATCTCACCCGATTTTTTTTCTTATTGTTATAATATTTTAATTGAAATTAACTATAAATTTTAGGTTCAAATCTCATTCTTTAGTCGCAATTTTATTCATTGTATTTTTACTGAGGTTTTATCCTTTAAAATAGAATAATGTAGAGGAATGAATTTGAACTCTTGGGCATGAAAATCAGATTATATTAGGATTAAAATAATGGTTTTTAGAAATTAAATCGATCTAAGTTTTCTTTTGTTCGACGTACCATGTCCGTTGTTGTCAAGCCGCCGAAGGGATTCGGACCCCTGACCTGCTGATTACGAATCAGCCGCTCCACCAGCTAAGCTACGGCGGCAATCTAGGGGCCTGAATAGGGTCTGATATTAAAAAATTGCCTATACACTGTTCCGTAACATCTTTTTACTTCTATCCGTTACACGACGTAATGATTTGTGGTGCTGACGAATCCGGGCGAGGGCCAGTTATAGGTCCTCTCGTAGTCGCAGGGGTCCTTGTCGAGAACGATACTGAACTCATACGCATCGGTGCGTGTGATTCAAAACAACTCACACCAAAAAAACGAGAACAACTTGCTCTACTGATTAAAAAAATTGTGGTAAAATACGAACTTATCGTACTACCTGCTTCTGATATCGATGACCTCCGAAAAACCATGACGCTTAATGAACTTGAAGTGTTCGTGTTCGGAAAAATCATCGAGAAACTAAAACCCGATGTCTGTTATGTCGATGCAGCAGATGTCAAGGAAGAACGTTTTGGAAAAGACATTCTCAGCCATCTCTCCTATAAACCACAGATGATCTCCAAACATAAAGCAGACGAACACTACCCCATAGTAGGAGCAGCAAGTATTCTTGCTAAGGTCACGCGTGATGAACACGTTCGGAAGATAGCACAGGAACTCGAGCCCGCTCTGAACATCCCTCTCGGAAGCGGTTATCCTGCAGACCCGTTGACCAAGCAATTTCTTAAAACCTGGATGAAACGATTCGGGTCGTTACCACCACATGTGCGTCAGTCTTGGGAAACTAGTCGGCAACTCATCAGGGAGCATAAAACAAAACGATTAGATGATTTTTAATAAAAGTGGCAGAAATGCCAGCAACCAGAGGCTGGCATGTCCCCCGCAACCCAAGTCAATTAGTGCCTAAAGAGTCTTTTTAGCTTATATATCTATGAGTAAGGTCACTGAAAGTATTCGTTCTCGTTCTAAGAAAAAATGGTTAAAAAAATAAAAAATAAAAAAGAGAAAAAAACCAGTGTGTTACTGGTTTTGATCCTGGAATTCCTTTAAAAACGTACAAAGCACTTCAGTGCCTTCAAGAGACATCGCATTATACACCGATGCTCGCATACCACCGACATCCCGATGACCCTTCAGACCAATAAGTCCTTTCTTCTTTGCTTCATCGACACATTTTGCCTCAAGCTCCGGTGTCGCAAGATTAAACGTGATATTCATCAAGGATCGAGACTCTGGTTTGGCAACACCCTTATAGAACCCGTTTGATTTATCGATCACATCATACACAAGGTTTGCTTTCTTTCGGTTCTGCTTCTCCATTGCAGAAACCCCACCAAGGGCATTCAAATGCTCCAACACCAGCTCACAGAGGTAGATCGAGAAACACGGACAGGTGTTATACAGAGAATCCTTCTCCACATGGGTCTTATATTTCAACATGGTCGGCGTGTTCTCAGGAACCCGGTTGATGAGGTCTTCTCGGACGATCACCACCGTAACCCCCGCAGGACCAAGGTTTTTCTGCGCACCAGCGTAAATAAGACCAAATTTCTTGACATCAATAGCCTTATCCATGAAATTCGAAGACATATCACAGACAAGTGGCACTTCACTGGGGACCTTTGGCCATTCATGCCACTCGATCCCCCCGATGGTTTCATTTCCGGTGATATGGGCAAACGCTGCATTCTGGCTAAAGACGACGTTCTTAGGGATATAGGTGAACTTTTGATCTTCTGACGAGGCAACGATTTTCACTTCACCATAGAGTTTTGCTTCTTTGATTGCTTTCTTTGCCCAAGCACCTGTATAGACATATTCCATTGGTTTTCCTGCTTGCTGCAGGTTCAACGGTACCATAAAAAACTGGGTTGATGCACCGCCTTGCAGCCACAAGACTTTATAGTCGCTGGGGATGCCCATGAGTTCTCTGAGCAGTTCTGAGGCTTTCTTATGCACCGCATCGTATTCTTTCGACCGATGAGAAATCTCAAGAATAGACATTCCGGTTCCATGGAAGTCAAGCAACTCTTCCTGGGCTTTTTTCAGAACAGGAAGCGGTAACGTCGCTGGCCCAGCATAAAAATTAAACACGCGTTTCGTCATAACAAAATCCTCCAATGTTTATTGAGCCAGTGTATATCAAAAAGAGATTTAAACCATTCGGAGCCCCTCTTGGAGAACATCTCCTTTAGAGGTTTTTTACTTTTCGTGCGAATGTGAGATACCCAGTATGACCCAACATCTCAAAACTTGGTCGTGTCCCATGCGTTGACACGATCATCTCCCGCTGGATGTTCTCAAAGGTTTTACATTCGATAAACGAATATTGTTCGATGGTTCGTACTGTCTGTTCCACCTGGGAAATCAACGGGGAATACGTACAGAGATACCCACCTATCTTTAACGCTTTCCACGCATGGTCAACAACGGCCCATGGGTTCGGGATATCAAGAATGATTGCATCAAGATCTTTTTCGTCAATTCCTTTCGTTACATCCTTGATTTTTGTTGTCACATACGAGGTGAGGTTCGCCTGTTTCAGATTTTTCATCGCATGGTCGATGAACTCTTCCCGGATATCATAGGAAATCACTGACCCATTTGGAGCGACTGCGGAAGCAAGTGCGATCGTAAGCGACCCTGATCCGATCCCTGCCTCAAGCACCCTCTGTCCGGGTTCTATGGAGCAATTCATCAGGATATGGGCGGCGTCCCGTGGTAAAATGATCTGTGCTTGACGGCGCAACCCCTGAAGTTTATCTTGCAACGAAGGAATCAACAGCCAAAACTGTTTACTCCCTATCTCAAGTTTACTTCCATATTCTTTACCAACAAGTATTTTCGGATCGATAACCCCGATTCCTCTGATTTTATCGGTTTTCCCGCTGGTGTCAACAATGATTTTCCGTAGGTTTTCATCAACGAGTACGACGATATCATCCTGTTCCACTATCTGTTTCATCGGTTCCACCGTAGAAAATCAACCACAGAGCCAAAACATAGGTTCTCCAGGTCAAGCTGGTCACGCCATTTCTCTTGACAGTCGCAGGTAAGACCGTTGAATACAGCCTGGTTTTGCGACAATGAGAATTCTTCAATCGCATGGAGTACTCCATGATCACAGACGCCACAGTTATGCGGACCGCGCATGCTTCCCCCACCGGCCACATCGCATTTCACAAACGCTTTTGTCAAACTTTTACTCTGTTGTAAAAGCTCAACGATACTCCAGAGCCATGGTGGCCTGTATTGGTTTCGTTTCCAAAGGTATTCTACGATCGTATGACGCTGCACGTTCGTCGGGTTCAACGACACCAGATCAGCATATGGCGAGGTATCCTTGATTGTCCTAATACAATCATTGAGTGATTCTTTCTCTGTTAAAAACGGTGGTTTCAAAAGCACGTAGGTTTTCACTTTCATTTCGTGTTTATTCAGTAGCGTTGCTGCTTTTTTATACTCATCAAATCGAAATCCTTTATTGATTGCTGTTTCCCGCACCCGGTCATTTGATGTTTCCACCCCTATCCCAATCTCAAATTCATTTGAGGGTACTATCTTTTGAATCTCAGCTACCCTCTTTTCTGTGATATACTCCGGACGTGATTCGACTGAGATTTTCGCTACTTGTTTCGTCAAAGAGCTTAGGATTTCGTGTTGCACAGATACAGGTATTTCAGAAGGATCAAGGAAACTGCCTGAGGTGAACAGTTTTACGATCTTTTCACCTTTATAGCTCTGCATCGCGTTCTCAAACTGAGCCTGTAGATCTTTCGTAGAGACTTCAGTAAACATACTATCGTTGAAATACCCGCACATCGTACACCCGGATGATAACGCCCAGGAGCATCCACGTGTCCTTAAAATAATGACGTACGCATCGACGACCTTGCCGTCTAGCACGTCTTTTTCAGACCAACAGCGAACCGGCTGTCGAGGGTTCTGGATGCGAGGTATAAAATCTTTTTTGAATGATTGACAGAAGGCCGTTATCTCGTTCATGTCTTGTCATCATTCTTTTTACGTTTGAACAGGAAGACGACCACAATGATAGCAAGAACGAGGATTACAACTTCAAAGCCGGGGGTTGACCCAGAGCTATACGGATAGGGTAAGGCGTAGTTCAGCGTGTTTGGTAGTTGTGATTGGTGTAGTAGCGAAAGCGTATAGTTCCATTCGACAAGAGGAGCTTCGGTCCCGATGTTCTGGTCATTTGCTGTTGAGAAGGTATACTGTCGTGCGTCTGTAATGGTATTGGAGAATTTTTCAGGGTTGTTAATGAAATAATGTCGTGCTTCAGCATAGACGTTCACGGTGACGGTGGAATTTGGGCTCCATCCTTTGAACTCCGCGGTGGTATCATATTTCTCTTTATCGTTTATATCCTTTCGATCAACGTTGATGTCTGAGCCGTTCTCGATCCTGTAAAACACCCTGAAGTTTTCGTTACTGATCTGGTCATCAGCTTTTATGGTGATCGCATCTCCACTCATAATCCCAGTGAATCGAGATGAGATGATCTCAAGAGCATCCGTTGCATAGGTAAATGAACCAGTAATAGTAGTCTTTAGATTTTTTACATCAGAGACGATCACTGTGTAATTATAGGTACCAAGCATATCACTCGGGTTCTCATAGGTGTACCGGAGAATATTATTTTCATAGGTGAACTCTGGAGTAAACATAGTCCCATTTGGATCGGTGATCATGAAGTTGATTCCTGCTTTGTCCACTCCTACGTTATCAACGATGTACGCTACGAAGAAGATCGTTCCACCAGGTTCCTGCATCCCTGGCAACGCAACGACTTCGACATGTGGTGCTTCAGCGTCATAGAACGGAGGGTTGACCAGCACGATGAGAACAAGCAGCCAGGTGAAAAAATAGGTGGCAAATGTAGTGAGCCAGCCTTTTCGCCCAAAATCAGTCAGATCAATGTTCAGTTGTATGAAGAGATATTTAATCCAAATCGAGTTCACAACACCAACAAGGAGGACGAGTTCCCAGCGCAAGAAGTTCCCCTCCAGGAGCGCCCAGAAGCCGAAACAGATAACTGAGATGAGGAACCCGAAGAGGAATGAGATGAAAAGAGTCTTGATGTTCCGCCGTTCCTTTTTCATGAATGCTTCTTCATCG
>CAZGIV010000117.1:0-7715 GCA_964526175.1 uncultured Thermoplasmatales archaeon
AATTTTTTTCGTCGTTCCAACAGGAGAAAAAATGAAAAAAGTGCTCCTGTCGGGATTCGAACCCGAGTCGAAGCCTCGAAAGGGCCTCATGATTGGCCGCTACACCACAGGAGCATTGTTTATGTTTTTAAGTAGCCCCGAGAGGATTCGAACCTCTGTCGCTGGCTCCAAAGGCCAGAATGATTGACCACTACACTACGGGGCTAACACTTCGATGTTAGTGTAATAGGTCCCGGATGAGAATTTCCCTATATAACGTTTTCAGGTTTTCTTACGAAGCCGAACAGTACTTCTAATGAAGCGTCTTCGCTGGTAGATATAAGACTTCTTCATAAGAATGTTACCTTCATACAGCTCTATTGATTTTCTTATTTATTGGAATTAATAATCAATTAAAAACGATTTCAACTTCAATCCTTGATAATACTTGTCCTTTAAAATGAAGTTATCAAAACACATCAGGTATGTTAATTTTCTTCAATACGTTAGTCACCTATTGGCATGTAGCTGTAGATTCGTATGTGATTGCTAACGTTAGTACTCACGGGTATGTATACACCATATTCTCTAGTATCCGCCTATCTGTAAGCTTGGGTCTCCTATGAGGATGAATTCTTCGACCGTAAAGCGATCAAACGGGATGTAGGTAATGTAATCATTCTGCGCCTGTGTCAGCATCTGTGATACTTTCTCACTGGTTGAATACGCTTGCCAAAAGTGGATTGCAAAGTACCCGCAACCGGAATCCAACCCCCCAAAAGCGGTTCGAGTCGCACCGATTGTTGCGATAGCGCCACCGTTTCTCTTTTTTACCATACACCATGAAAAAGTGGGAAAAAGTCGAGACGAGATGAAATTGAATTTGTCGACAAGCATCTGTACGTTTGCACTCGCATAACTGCTCAGTTCAGAGAGATTGAAATCAAGTCTTGCCGTAAGGCACGCATCAAAGAAGATGATAGGGAGTTTATACCCATTTACTGCGCCTAGTAGATTGTTCGTGTGATAAGCGACCCAGGTGGTATCATCACTGTTTGGAGGATGGGTTGCGACGCCTATCTCAAAACCATGACCAGAATAATCAATAAATCCAGCACCTCTGTTAATCGCCTGATTTAATGACCGTGCGCTAAAGGTGTCATCAGATGTCCATAACTGAACCGGTGTGAAATCTGACATAATCTGTTCGGTTATTTGATTTTGCTCTTCACCTTCATATCCATCCCAACCAGGGAATGTATCGCCTCCAATGAGAATGATATTCTTAAACCAGATGCTCCCAGCGGTTTCCGTCTCATAGTGGATTATCTTGTTTACAACTGTTTTAACCTCAGCGTTCTTCTCACAGGGTAGACGACCTACGTTGACATCTGGGTAGAAGTCCATTGAATCATTATTACCGGGGAATCCTTCGTAGATCTCTCCATATAGACTATTCCCGTTTGAATCCCAGCTGCAAAAATCCCCGTTGGCATCGTAGATATCTGCATAATAGAGATCGGTTAAGACGGTTTCATTGGAGAAATGCTCATGGTGCCTTTCATAAAACCATGTGGTGCGGATGGGAACCTTATTAACACCTCCAACAAGGAGCACATAGTCAATTCCCAAAGTTTCAATTGCATCTTTAATAAAATATTTTATTTTCTCAGCGTTATCTACACCACTATATTCAGAATAGATCTCTTCCGTTGTCTTCAATGTGGTGTTCACACCCATACTGGTCTTATGGTTAATCAGCGGTTGCAGCGCGTTTGAAAAACCAGATGGGGCGATGATGACGAGGTTATTTTGATCAGGAAACAGCGTTGGAGTCGCAGGTTCCTCGTAGGTCACTTGGATTTCAGCATTTTCACAATAATATAAAATGTTTTTTGCCGGAGAATATCGAACAGGATAACATTGCACGGAAAGAAAGATGACATGGGTTGTCCCATCTAAACCTGCTCCAATGGTATAACGATAACTTGTAGCAGGATACATTATCGTACTTTCATAGACCGCAGGGTTTTTTATTGGATTGTTTACCATCGTTCCGTCAACCGGGGAAGGTTCACTTGCTGGAATGATTTCTTTTGATACTGTGAGTTTATTTGTAGCAGAAAAACTCACATCAACATCACTAATTTTTGTTCCAAATGGAAAGGTAAACACTGTTGTCACCACAGGGAGTATCGGATTTCCCGGGTCTCGAAGAGATGATGCTGCCTCCTTGAGATTTACACTAATATATTGCCCGTCATCTTGTAGAATAGGGTCTGAGAAACCAATCGATTCTGTCTTGATTTTCATATCATTGGTTTGGTGGGTGGTAAACGAAGCAGCCCCCAGACCACTAAGAATCAAAATTCCAACTATACACAATGGTATCAATTTCTTCATAAATTAGACCTCCATATTTATCAAATTCTCCTATAGTACTATTGAGTATATAACTTTTCGCAATCTTTCTTCAAGTTTCCGGATAACAACATTGTCATTATCCCCGTTTCTTTTCACGATGGATATCACATAAAAAGGTTAGAGGCAGTACACTTTTTCCCAAGACTAAGAATAAAACAAATCTCATTAGTTCTTTATCAAATGGCGTAAAACATACAGTTGACGATTAAAAATAAAAGCTTATAAATTACTGTATGAATGCTCTCTATAAATGTTCATAGTGGATCAATATTTTACTAGAATATGGGAGATAAGATGTCTATGATAGCGTCCTTCCTTCTTGATAGACTCTCTGATGAATTGAAAAAACATCATGTTAAAATCGCGACCGCAGAATCATGTACCGGTGGTCTTCTTGCCCATATATTAACGAATGTATCAGGAAGTTCTGAGTATTTTGATCGTGGAATAATTTCATATAGCAACCAAGCAAAAATGCAGTTGCTTGATATCCCAGAGGACTTATTACAAAAACATGGTGCGGTAAGTAAAGAAGTCGCTGCAGCGATGGCAAAGGCAATACGGCATAACGCACAGGTTGATTATGGTATTGCGACCACAGGTATCGCTGGACCGACGGGAGGTACCAAGGACAAACCGGTTGGACTGGTGTTCATCGCGGTATCGATGAAGGATTCTGTTGCTGTCAAACAATTCCTCTTCTCTGGCGATCGACTAGCTAATAAAGAAAGTACATGTAATGCTGCACTGGAGCTCCTCTTGGAAATCCTCTCCAGTAAAAAGAGTTGAAAACCGTGTTATTAATTGATGGCTCATACGGTGAAGGTGGTGGACAGATTGTCCGTACCGCGGTCGCGTTGTCGGTGTTGAAGAAACAACCAATCGAAATAACTAATATTCGAGCACGACGCCCAATCCCTGGACTACGACCGCAACACTACACTGCTCTATCTTGCATACGAACAATATGCGATGCAGAGGTGGAAGGTTTATCGGTGCATTCAACGAACTTGAAGTTCACACCTCATGACATCAAACCAGGAACGTATACGTTCGATATTGGGACCGCAGGGAGCATGATACTGGTGTTTCAAGCCTGTTTACTCAGTGCGTTTCATACATCAACGCCTCTAACATTAAAACTGCGAGGCGGAACCGATGTACGATGGGCACCATCATGGGATTATTTTACTCATGTCTTTCTTCCGTTGATCTCAAAAATTGGGATTAAAACTGACATCCAATTAATCAAACGTGGGTATTACCCAACTGGTGGTGGAGAAGCCATACTTACGATTCATCCTGTTGAAAAACTTATACCTTTTAATGGACAAGGGCCACAGACCTTCACTGATATATATGGTATTATCCATTGCGCCAACCTTCCTGATCACATTAGTACCCGCATGAAACATGCAGCGATAAAAACCGCGATGAAACAGAATCTTCGTTCTACCATCCAGATTGATGCTGCTCCTTCGTCATCCTCTGGTACAGGGATCACTTTATGGTCTGAATCAGGACCAACGATTCTTGGCTCAACAATGCTTGGTGAAAAAACTATCTCTGCTGAAATGGTTGGGGAATCCGCCGCAAACAAACTACTCCAGGAAATCAGAAGTGGTGCTACCATTGATCGCTATGCTATTGATCAGATTCTTCCTTACCTTGTTCTCGCACCGAAGGAATCTGGCTGTCTTATCAGAGAACTAAGTAATCATACCAAAACCAATATGTGGTTAATCAAACAATTTTTTGATGTGGATTTTGAGGCAACACCGCAACAAGATGCTATTCGAATTGTCGTTAAATGAAACACAAATTTAAATACAAACAACATATTTGTTTATTGCACTCGCTTTGTCAATAAATGGGATGTCAATTACGTGATGGGAATGCAAGAGATGAAAGAAAATCTCGTAGATGAGAAATCAAAAATCACTACACCAGACGATCGGTATCACACCTTGTTTGAACGAATCAATGCTGCTGCATTTCTCACTAGTTTCGAAGGACAAATCCAAGAGGCAAACCAAAAATCCTATGAGTTTCTCGGTTATGATTGTAATGAACTTCTACGATTAAATTTACAGGACATCCTCTCGAAGGAATTAGATTGGAAGCAATATCGTGATGAGCTTGCTGCACGTGGATGTCTGACCTTTGAGTCAGAAACAGTCTGTAAAAACGGAAATCATTTCCCTGTTGATGTCAATATCTCGATCTTTCGGATGAATGGAATACTGGTGATGTTCGTTCTATTATGGGATATCACCGAACGAAAAAATCAGGAGAAACGATTAAAGGAAAGTGAAAAGAAGTATCACGGATTGTTTGAATATACGAGCGACGGCATCTTTGTTCTTGATACTCGTGGTGATATCCTTGATATCAACACTCGGATGTGTGAAATTCTCGATGTCATGAAATCCTCGGTTTTGAATAAAAATTTATTTAACATGGGTCTATTAACTGCGACGTCTCTCCCCGTGGTGATTCAACAGTTTGAACAACTGCTTTCAGAGAAAATCTCCGCGACTTATACAACTGAAATTAAGAATCGACAAGGGAACGTCTTGGCGGTGGAGATTAGCTCCTTTTTCTTGGTAAAAAAGGATAATGAGGTTGATAATTTTGTGTTAATCGTTCGTGATATCACCGCAAGGAAAGATTCTGAGCAGAAACGTAGACAAGAACATGAATTATTAACGACTTTACTAGCTACTCTCTCAGATCCTGTTTATTTTAAGGATGATCAGAATCGGTTTATTTTAGTAAACAAGGCAAAAGCTGACTATGCGAATGTTGCCCCTGAGGGGATGATAGGAAAGACTGATTTTGAATTCCTCCCCAGAGAACAAGCGCAAAGATGCATTGATGATGAGAACGCGATTATGCGCTCTGGGCAGGCGATCCTTAATAAAATAGAGCAGTTGACTCTTCATGATGGGTCAGAGCGGTTGATGGTAGTTACGAAAATTCCTCGGTATAATGACGAAGGCGAGATTATCGGGATAATTGGGATTTCAAAAGATATGACCGAATGGAAACATGCTGAGCAGGAACATGGGAGGAATCTTGTGATGCTACAGACACTTTTAGATACCATCCCTGATTCTGTGTCTTTTAAGGATACGCAGAATCGATTCGTCCTCGTCAATAAAGCGATGGCTAGGCGTTTTATGGTTCAACCCGATGCGATGATTGGGAAGACTGATTTTGATTTTCTATCCGCAGAGCAAGCGAAAAAAACATTTGATGAAGAGAATCAGATATTGCAGACCGGAAAATCAATTATTAATTGCGTTGAAAAAGTCGTAGATAAAGATGGTTCTGAGCAGTGGTATTCGGTGACAAAAGTCGCTTGGTATGACCTAGGGGGAACGGTTATTGGAACACTTGGCTTGTGCCGAAATGTGGCCGAGTTGCAAAGTGTCCAGGAAATTAAACAACAGTAGATTTTTCTCTTTTTTACCGCTGGGGACCTTTTTTTCTTCTCTGTTTCTCTCTGTTGGGTATATGAGTGAGAATTTATTTTCATCTTTAGAAAATTGGTAACATATAAAACAAAAAATACCTATGAAGAGAATAGAAATTTTTTTTCTTCTGTTGAATTCCTCCTATCTTATCATCTTTTTCTCTTTTCGTTTGTATAACAAAAAAGGAATATTTCTTAGGGCATCCTTCCTATATTAATTTTATAACAAAATTTATATACTTATCAAATCAATATAAGTTTAAGGTTTGATGATGGGGGGCGATCCCTATTTTTCCCATCTCTCCTCACCACCTCCTCCCGGCCTCCCCATCTTCACCTTACAACCAACCTTTTATGAAAAACCATGTTCCATCGATATATTTATATCCTGTCTCACTCTCAGTTTTTACCGTAGGAAAATAAGGGAGTCACATGGAAAAAATCATTACAATACACACGTTAGCTTTATTTCTTGTCTGCGTTCTTCTTGGGAGCGTTATAATAGGACCATCATGCGAAGGAATTATTAGTACTCCAAACCAATACATCCAAATGGAACCACCAACACCACCTCAACAACCACCAGATGGGCCAGGTGGCTCGAATTACTCGCATAGTGGTGTACGGCAAACACGATACGGGTTTGGTGCTCACGCATTCTGGATTTTCGAACCTACAGACCCAATGCCTTCATCTGCACCTCTTATCGTGTTCAACCATGGATGGAGCGCATTCTACCCTGTTTTCTATAAAGCATGGATTTATCATCTCGTTAAACGCGGAAACATCGTCGTGTACCCACGGTACCAGTTAGGCTTCATTATTGGTACTCGCTATGCGACACACTATGCAATACAAGCGGTAAAAAACGCGATTCTTCTCCTACAGCACGGTGACCATGTCAGACCAGACCTCGATAAATTCGCTATTGTTGGTCATTCACTTGGTGGCGGCATCACTGCAGAGATGGCAGTCCTTGCCCAAGAGAACGGACTTCCTAGCCCCAAGGCAGTCATGCCGGTGCAACCGTTCATACGAAATGATACCATGATGAAGGATTTTCATGATATTCCTTCAACGACCCTTCTATTGGTAATCGTCGGAGAAAATGACACCATTGCGGGGAATTATTCAGGTGCATTGATATTCTCTACTGCCGATCAAATTCCGTTTGATCATAAAGATTTCATCGTCCAAAGAACCGATCGCTATGGGTCGCCTCCGCTGGTTGCTGACCACACCGCGCCGGTGTGCATCCCGAACAGCATATTGGTGGATGCCATGGATTATTATTCGATGTGGAAGCTTTTTGATGGACTGACCGATTATGCGTTTTATGGGACTCATCAACAGTATTGTCTGGGGAACACCCCGGAGCAACGGTTCATGGGGCTCTGGAGTGATGGGACTCCTGTCAAGGAACTGACCGTGACTGACACACCGTAATTTCTGTTATTATAAGCGATACGTATTTTTCTTTTTTGTCGTTTTTACAAGGTACGTTTAAATAGATTCAATGGCAAGAGATATCATGCTATTGCGTATCAATAGCAGGATATGAGAGAGATGGTGAAGAAAAAAACCAAAATAAAAAGACCGAAAACAAAAAATAAAACCATGTATGAAGAGGTAGTGACCGTTCAAGATGATCTCTTTGACAGATGCGTACGCAAAGGACTCATAGAAAAAACAGCCTGTGGCTACTATTTTACCCCCGAGTTCTTCGAAACATTAGAAATCTACGATGATGACGGAATATAAAGAAAAACACGGTACCCTTCTTTTTTCTTCTTAATCCATGATGGTATCATTTTTTCTTCTGCCGAAGCTTCTC
>CAZGIV010000118.1:0-7693 GCA_964526175.1 uncultured Thermoplasmatales archaeon
CCAAGTAAAAACTCATGAATTAATTTGATAAATTCTTTTTTAACCTCTTTAAGTGATTCGATATACCCCATTTTTTCTGCATTTGGTAGATGATCAGAATCCAAATCAAATATTAATTCAGCACCCATCCATATTTTGTCGACCATTTTAGCCGCATCAGGGTATTGGTAATACGCAGAAGAATAGTAGGCATGTTGTGGTGCCCGTTCCGCTAGGAAATTCCAAACCATTTCTCGTTTCTCATAACCCAAATGCCGTATCATACCCTTTCCACCAAAGAGCAGAAAAGCGAATTCTCTGCGTCCAAAACGATCCGGGAGTCCTACTTTGTTGGACATATAATATGTTTGAAAAGTGTTTTTCATAAATTCTAATGATTTTTGAACCGAATTTTCGTCTCCCATTTCAACCAATCACAATATTATATCAGTGTATAATCTTTATCCATATAAGAAGATAAAGTTTTATTAACAGCAGGTGTTACCCTGTGGTATGGGTAGTATTATTGAAGATGAAATGTTTTCATCATCCGTAATCAAAGATCTGCATGCGCTTGATTTTGATTATGTTCCAAACGAGCTACCCCATAGAACCGAGCAGCTGAAAAAACTTGCTCAGATGTTCAAACCTGTCGTTATCGACATTGCGCAAAATGCTTTTATTCGAGGACCTGTGGGAACTGGTAAAACCGCGATGACGAAGCATTTTTGTCAATCGCTGGTTCAGATCGCACGAAAACAAGGGAAGATAATCGAATACATACATATCAATTGTAGAAAGCGATCCACAAGTGCCATGGTTCTTCTTGGTGTTTTGAATCATTTTGATTCACGGTTCCCTGACCGAGGGTTCTCGGTCCAGGAAATGTTGCAGGTTCTTCGTACGCATCTTCAACGAAAAGAAGCACAACTCCTTCTTGTGCTTGATGAAGTAGATGCATTGTTGAAAAAAGATGGATCAAATCTGATTTACGATCTAACAAGGTTTAATGATGAAACCATGAAAACAACAACTCCTGTATCTGTTATCATGATTTCCCAAAAGGATGTTTTTACCGATTTGGAAGCAGCGGCCCTGAGTACGTTTAAACGAAGTAACGTGGTCGTTTTAGAAAAATATACCCGTGATGAGCTGTATGACATCGTACGACAGCGTGTAAGCCTTGCGTTTCATGCAAATACAGTCCTTGCTGAGAGTGTTGATCTCATCGCTGATATCGCCAGTGAGTTTGGTGATGCACGGTTTTCTATTGAACTGCTATGGAAAGCAGGGATGTACGCTGATGAGAAACATGCAAAGCAGGTGGTGCCGGAGCACGTGCGTGCAGCAAAAGCGGAGACATTTACGATTGTGACTGAGACGAAGTTGAAAAATCTAGGAAAACATCAATTGCTTACGTTGTTATCGATTGCCAAACGACTACAGAAGGAAGGTAGTGCGTACGCGAACACTGGTGAAGTAGAGAAAACATATGCGATTACGTGTGAGGAGTATACTGAGGAAGCAAGGGCACATACGATGTTTTGGAATTATCTAAAAGAAATTGAACAAGCGGGATTTATTAAAGTAAAGCCATCGGGAAAAGGCCAGGTGGGGAGCTCTCAGCTCATTTCACTACCTGATATCCCTGCAGAGGTATTACGTGGTAAATTAGAAGAGCTTCTCACATAAATGAGTAAGTGGGCAGGTGGCACAGCTTGGGTTTTTTTTCCAGCAGTAATTTTTTACAAGTTCCACGAGAAGTGCATGGAATTCTTTGTATGTTGAAACCAGTTCTTTTTTTGGGATTGTTGATTTAAGCTCGTTTTCAAAAAAATGTTGGATGTCATCGTACGACTCATTTAATATGGACAACGGGAATCGTTGACAGAAGCGTTTCGTATATGAATCAATGACAAAAACAGGGTGATTTCCTGCATATAAGAGTATCGAATCCGCTGTTTCAGGTCCAATTCCCTTCAAGGAAAGTAACTCATGACGGATTTCTGATGTTTCTCGAGAAAAAAAATTCAGCAAATCCTTATGGTATTTTTTTTCAATATAAGCTGCAATGAGCTTGAGACGTTCTGCTTTTTGGTTGAAGAAGCCTGAGGGCTGTATCATGGTTTTAAGTTTTTCTACCGCTATATTTGCCATAGTTTGAACTGTTAAGACTCTATGTTTTTTAAGATTATCAAGTGCCTTTTCCACATTAGTCCAAGCTGTATTCTGGGTGAGAATAGCTCCGACGATGATTTCGAAACGGGGGTCACTATTTTGGTTCTGATGATACTGTTCATCCACAGGCCACCAGTGTTGATGTCCGAATGTATCTAATAAAAATTCATAGAGATTCTTTGGTGAAATCATCTTTGTTGCTCATCCTAGGTGTATTAAAGATTTTTTTCGACGATACCAAGAATTTCTGCTGATTTTTCCATAGCATTTTGCAGGAGCTCCTGCAACTCTGTAGAAACCTGTTGCACGTACTTGGTGTCCTTTATTGAACTAAGGTTTATTCGTACATTGAGCACCGCTGCCTGAACACCTGTTTGTGCCATTAATGCTGAGACTGCTGCATCGCTAATCGAATTTTTATTTCCTTTCTCTGCGACGATACGTGCGATTTCAAGGACTTGGATGCATTTACGTGCTGTTTCTAAGGGTACTTCTGCTGCGTGTTTAAATGCAAGTTGCAGAGCTTTTCTTCTCTGTTCTTTTTGGTCTTCAGTCTCTTTTGGCATTTTTATTGCGTTCATGACCTCATTAAATGCTTCTGTATCCTTGTCAATAAGCTCAGTGAGACCTATCCTGAGTTCCTCACTTTTGTCTAATTTTTCCGCAATCTCGGCTTGTGCTGTTTCATAGCCTTGTTTTCCTCTTGTAAGGTTGCAAACCATTGATGAAAGCGCAGCACCCAACGCACCCGATAACGCAGCAACACTTCCACCCCCTGGGGCTGGGCTACTTGAAGCAAGTTCATCTAGGAACATTTTTAAATTCTGATTTACAAGTTTTGTCATCCAAATCACTTTTTTATTTCTAAGAGACGTTTTTCTAAAACCTGATCGATAGTAAATTTCTCAAGGCGGAGGTAATGATTCGCTGTATCAACCAAAGCTTCAAGAGGGATTAACCCTACTATTTCGCTACCGATGACTGGAACCCCGTGCCGTTCAGCTTCGTTTTTTATGGTTTCAAACACACGAAAGATTGATGTTTTTTGATAGTTCGTCAGATTCATTGATACTTGGACGATACCTTGTTCTTTAATTTCAAATCCTTTTGCTTTGACGTATCGGAAACCACCACTGCTATGACGTACCGCCTTCGCTATTTCATCTGCAATCTTTATATTGGTTGTACCAAGGTTAACATTGAAGGCGATAAGGAAGAATCGTGCTCCGACGGCGGTTGCTCCTGCCGTTGGATGTATTTTATTTGGACCGTAGTCTGGGACTTTATCAGGATTTTTTCCAAGTTCTGCTTTGAGTCCTTCGTATTCTCCTCGTCGTACATCAGCTAGGTTTCGTCGGTCTTCCCGTTTTGCTGCTTCTTCGTACAGATAGCAGGGGACGTGAGTCTTCTCTGAGAATTCCTTGGCAAAGTCGTTGGCGAGTTGGACGCATTCGCTCATACTTACTTCTGTGATAGGAATGAATGGTACGACGTCGATTGCTCCCATGCGTGGGTGCTCCCCCTTGTGTTTGTTCATGTCGATAAGTTCGACGCATTTAAAGGCGATTTCTAAGGCGACTGCTTTGACTGCTTCTGGAGCACCTATCAATGTCACATCTGTGCGGTTATGATCGGCATCAGGTGTGAAATCGAGTAGCGTAACGTCCTTGTGATTCTGTATTAAGGAATGGATGGTTTCGATAGTATGTTTGTTTTTTCCTTCACTGAAATTAGGCACACATTCTATGAGTCGTACCATAAATGGTTCACCGTAAACCTTAATCAAGAGTCCTTCATTTAACTATTTGGGAACATCACATGCAATCTGTTGACCTACTTATCACTCATGCAAGTGAGCTACTCACGTTAAAAGGGACTAAAAAACCCCGAATAAAGGGACAGATGAAGAAACTTGGTATCATTAAAAATGGATCAATCGCCGTGCGGAATGGTTCAATCGTTGATATCGGGCAGAATCTCCACTATAAGGCAGAAACAATCATTGATGCTTCTGGGAAGCTGGTCATGCCTGGGTTTGTGGATCCTCATACACATGTGGTATTTGCCGGGTCTCGGGAGTTTGAGCTAAATTTAAAGCTTTCTGGGGTATCGTATCTGGAAATATTACGACGCGGTGGTGGGATTTTTTATACGGTGAAGGAAACACGGAAAGCATCTTCCGCGCAGCTGTTGCTGCAAAGTAAGAAACGTCTTGATACGATGCTTTCATATGGAACGACGTCTTGTGAGGCGAAAACCGGATATGGGCTTGATGCTGAAAACGAGATGAAGCTGTTGAGGGTTCAGAAAAAACTCCAAGAGACTCATCCGATGGGTTTGGTCTCGACGTTCCTTGGAGCACATGCAATTCCAAAACATCTACAAGCAAATGAGTACATTCGAACGATTCTTACTGAGATGCTTCCGAAAACCAGGGGTCTTGCACAGTTCTGCGATGTGTTCTGCGATAAGGGTGTTTTTACAGTTTCACAAGCAAGGAAAATCCTTGAAGCGGGAAAACAGTATGGTCTTATTCCTAAGATTCATGCAGATGAGATTGTTCAGACCGGAGGGGCATCCCTGGCAGCAGAGGTTGGTGCGATAAGTGCTGATCATTTATTACGGTCCTCTGAAGCTGGTTTACGAGCAATGGCGCAGAAAAACGTAATCGGGGTGCTCCTTCCCGGGACTCCGTTCTGTTTGATGATGAAGCAGTACGCTCCCGCACGAAAGATTATCGACTGTGGTGTTCCGGTTGCGTTGGCCACTGATTTGAACCCGAATTGTTGGACCGAGAATATGCAGATGATTATTCAGCTTGCGTGTTTAACAATGCATATGACTGCCGCAGAAGCGATTACCGCAGCAACGTTTAATGCGGCGTGTGCTATAGGGCAACAAAATACGGTGGGAAGTCTTGAGAAAGGCAAACAAGCTGATATTCTTATTCTTGATTGTCCGAATCATCAGTTCCTTCCCTATCATTTTGGGGTAAATTTAGTAGAAACCGTGATAAAAAAAGGTCGTGTCCTCTAAGTTTACCTTTTTTTTCTTGTACAAAGGATAATATAATACAAACGAATAATTATTTGTAAAGAAATATTTTAAAAAGCGGAGGTCAGTTCGTTAGAATGCTGGCAAAAACGATACGAGTTACGTTCTTCATAGGAATATTCCTCTGTTCTGTCATTCATTTCGGGGCATTCGCGTCTCAGGATCACTGGTGGGATGACGCATGGTCATTTCGCCAGGAAATCGACCTTGGGTTTAATACCAATGTAGAGGAAGCAGCATATCAACCTGTTGATATCGCGCTTCGATTTGATTCACCTTGTTGGGCAATGAATGAAACTCAACATTCTGTGCGTGTTCTTTGCCAAAACAACAAAGAGGATTCCATTCTTGAATCCCAACTCTATGACTTAGTGTATTCTGATGAGAGCCATATTTCATCTTGTGACCTTGTGTTCCTCATTCCTCCACAATCTGATGGAACTGAACATTATTATGTCTATTATGATGAATCACCAACCTCTTCTCCTGATTATCCTGATCACGTCTCTATCGAAGATTCATCCTATTTCTATGAGCCAATACCAGGGTATCCCCTCGAATCCCATTTTTATAAAATCACTCAGAACAATACTATTCGTTATGTCGTAGCACAAGAAGGACAATTCTTATGGTATACGACCTCACAGTGTGTGACAAAACTCAAAGATGGTTCTTCTGAGGTGATACCGAAAAACGGGGAAGCGATCGCATCCTTTGAATATGTGTACTATTACGGAAATGAGATGTGGCAGTATAATTCCACAAGCGAGGAGTTAATCTCAAAAGATATACTCTGCGATGGAAATCTTATGGTTTCCTGTAGGATTATCAGCAGATCAACAGGAGGAAACCTTCAGACTACCGCGGTGTATAAATATTTCTATTGCCCAACATCCTCCGAACGTATCCAGGTCCATGTGATCCATGAGGCATTGAAAGAAAGCTTGGTCTATGCAGCGACAAACACTGATGGTACCTATGCCTCGCTGCAGTGCGGTGGGATACAAAGCGCTTCGATTGCAGACCTAAATTTCGGGACGATCTACCCATATTATCATTTCTATTCTGAGCAGGATACCGTTGAGGAATGTCCCGTGGATCTTCATCCAGACTATAATCAAAAAGACCCTGTTATTTGGCTGACTCAAACGGTAGATGATGTCGATATCGGGAAGAACGCATGGGTCTCATTTGATGAAGGAACAACTGGTGTTGCTCATGCATTGATATTTGGCAATTCGTCTCTAGTAAAAGAAGGAGTAGATGAGCGTGATGGTATGCAGTTGAAGGCGTATGAGTCTAATTACCCGCATCTTCCGGGATTGGACTATACACTTGCTTCGTTAGAATGCACTCGAAACGCATATGAAAAAAATGTCTCCGGAAAAGATATGATTATTCCGAAAGGATTTGTCGCTGAATTTGACGTAGAGTTTTTTTCTTCTCCTACTGGGGGGTATCCCCTCGTTGAGAAAGAAGCAAGTATCTTCCAAGCGCTTGTGCCAATGAAACCATCAGCAACGGATGAGTTCTCTCCTGGAAAAAATAATTCATTAGATTGTTTTTCTCTCATGGTCTATGTCCATGATGTACCATCATTTCCCTTAGGGTCTGCCTTGTCAGCGATTACGGGACGTTATTTCCCCTATATCAATGTTGAAGTCTATCGTGATACGAATTTGGTGTGTTCTGGTACGGCTGGTCGACTACCCATCAAAGGGTCTGAATCCTCGGAAGGATCATCCTTGATAGAGATTTTAAAAACTGCTTTCCATATGGTGGATATTCGTAACATTTCGTTGTTTAAACGATTTACCTTTCAACAACTTGAGGCAGGCTGGTATGTCATAAAAGTTTTTAAGGAGAATCCACGGATTGGAAACCAACGACGTTTCATTGGATATATGGTTGTTGACCTTACAAAGGATTCTCAGATTCACGTGTTTTGCAAGCCGGAAGGCTCATGTTTGGTTACCATTGTTGATCAACAAGGTACGGGTATCAGCGATGCTCAAGTCATGCTTTTACAGGATGAGATGGTGATTGCTCAAAATAGAACAGACAACAAGGGGGCAGCATTTCTTGTCGCACCCTGTGACCGAAAAGACCCTTATCAATTAAAAATCATGTATCAGGGTTTTATGATAGCAAATGAACCCATCCGATTACGATACAGAACTATGTTGGTTCCGTTGAAAAATTCATTAGAACTTGAAAAGTACGACTGGACGTTCACACTCATTGACCTTTGGGGGTTATCACCAGAAATCGATGTGGTACCGCGATTGACCAGTATTGCAATGCAGATTCCGACGATACTATTTCCCAAACAGACCAGTCAGAATTCCTTTCAGTTCATGGATTTGGTTCCTGCGGTATATCAACTTCAGATTCAATATAAGTCCTTTGTTGTTGAAAAAGAAATTCAAATACCTTCAGATGATGAATCACTGGTGTTTCCTGCGGAATTTCCTGTTTCGTT
>CAZGIV010000119.1:0-7609 GCA_964526175.1 uncultured Thermoplasmatales archaeon
GAATGCAATGCAGTATCAACAGGTGTCCATTCCTCTTTTGGTGGTATTAATTTTTGTAATACCTCAGTCGAATCCCGATTATTTGATACGGTTACCATGTTATCCCCCTGCGAATGATTTTCAATCAAGGCTTGAAAGATTTTACCCTCTTAAATGTTTTCTATGATTATTTGTAAAAATTATTGTTTTTCTTAAAATTACTTTATGACAAAAATCACAGCAGGTCAATCATTTTTTTTTTAATTTCTTGGAAAATTTATTGAATCCCCTATGACATCCACCTAGATTGTTGTTATTGTCATGAAGATGAGACATATGAAGAAAATAATGTCGTGTATCGTAGTAATAGTTCTTGCAGGAGCCGTGTTGTCTGGGTGTGTACAGGAGCAACAGGAACAACCGCTACCGGAAAACCCATTGGTGGATGCCGCTTTTCATATCGTCATGCTTCTCATGGAACAAAACTTTACCGGTGTCTATACCTATTTTAACACATCTATTACCTCGCAAATCACTGTAGATGATTTTTCATCTATCTGGAGTCAGCAAGTCGACGCTTCGTATGGTGCAATCACACATATTGTACGGGCGCGGTTAACGAATGAGTCTGGCTATTCTGTTGTCTATGTCACCTGTAATTTTTCAAAGCTACGTGTTCTTGACGTGAAAATAACATTTAATACACAACAGAAAGTCATCAGTCTGCTGGTTGTACCGACGCAAGAAGCATTTGCGTATTCACCTCCCTCCTATGTGAACATTGATTTGTTTACCGAGGAAAATATAAGCTTTGGATCTGGGCAATGGAAACTGCCTGCGACGTTAACGGTTCCAAAAGGGACCGGTCCGTTTCCTGCAGTTGTTCTCGTACACGGCTCCGGGCCGAATGATCGGGATGAGACGTATGGTCCTAATAAACCATTTAAGGATCTCGCCTGGGGACTTGCGTCAAAAGGGATAGTAGTGTTACGCTATGAGAAGCGGACAAAGCAATATCCTGAGGAGTCAGCAGCAATACAAAATTTCACAGTGCAGGATGAAACTATTACCGATGCATTAACTGCAGTAATGGTGCTGAATGCGTCACCTGTTGTGAATCATTCACAGATTTTTGTCCTTGGGCATAGCTTGGGCGGGATGTTAGCTCCACGGATAGCACTTCAGGATGGTCGAATCGCTGGTTTAATTATATTGGCAGGGCCAACCCGGCATCTTGAGGATCTGATGTTAGAACAGACACGATATCTTGCGAACCTGAGTAGGAGCAACCAATCTGAACAGATTGCAGAGCTAGAGAGACTTGTGCAAAAGGTAAAGAATTTGGATATTAATCAAAGTGAGGACGTCCTTGGTGCTCCGAAATCGTATTGGGCTGATCTTGCCGAATATGATCCTGTGATTACCGCGCAATCATTACATATTCCTCTGTTGATTCTCCAAGGAAAACGGGATTATCAAGTCACCATGACAGATTTTGCTCGATGGAATGAAACGTTTTTTGGGAATGCGTCTGTGACGTTGAAAACATATCCGTCATTGAACCATTTTTTCATTGCTGGAACCGGTGTGCCTACCAATGCTGAGTATCTGATTGAAGGTCATGTGGCTGAAGAAGTCGTTTCAGATATTTCATTCTGGATAAAAAATAAATAAATGCTCTTAAGACTAGTTCTAAAGTGTGAGCATTTCCTATCACTATCTAATTCGAAATTAAGGATGCTATGCCGATAAACCTTCTGCTTTTAGGGCGAATCCTGAAACAAAGAGAAACGCTGTGCGATTATTTATAGGTGGGATATTAATAGTAATTCCTGTAAACCCACTCAGATTCACCCCGTAATATTCTGACCCTACGGTGACTCGTTGAAAGCCGTTGAGTCCTAAAGCAGATATGGTTCCATTTTTGAGGGTGAGTGCCCCGATAGGTGCTAATATTCTAAATGGAATTAAATTTGTCAATAACATCACTACTATCGCTAATGGTAATAATGCTATTAATAAAATAATCGCTCCAATTGGATTTGAGATATTTTTTAACGCAGTGACAATCGCTTGCCAGAACGATAACGCTAACCACCATGCCACGAGTCCTTCACCAATCGCATTGAAATAACAGAAGCGATTTGAGATGTTTTCACCTGCGAGACCTGAAGGGAGTTGCAGTAACCTCGTTTTTTCTATAAGGGTCATATCATCATTATTTGAATAAAATTTTTGGTAACTCTGACCGAAAATTCCTTTTTCATTTAGTAATGCCTCATAGGAAGCAATCGCTTGGTAATCGTTTCTTTCTTGGGCGTTATAGAGTTCAATTAAATACTGTCGTATTTCCTCAGCGTCACGTGCAGTAACTGTGGTATCGATCTGTTTTGTCTGTCTTCCAAGATAGTGATTTACCTCGATGGTAACAAGATCGTTTTTTATTGTGGGTAGATTGCCTTTATTTGATGCAAGAGCAGGGGTCAACCCTGTTATTAGAACAAGTACGGCAGTTGCAAAGCTTACGAATACTATTTTTTTATTCATTTTTTTTCCTCTCCATGTAATAATAATCGGCATCCACTATTTAATGGTTTATATCAAGGAATTCAGATTAAAAAACTATTTAAAGCAGCAAACAACAGAAGAAAAAGTGTTCAAATGATTACATTTTTCTCCTTATCTTGCATCTGATTTGAAACAGCAATTTTTCATATATGCTGGTTATCAGAACAGTTTTTCGTTAACATAAGTAAATTTTATCTTTTTGAAAACATTTAAATGTCCCCGTTCCTTATTGGATATCAAGGAAGGAATTCAAATGAATCAGGGGCTGTCAAAATTCAATCTGAGACGAAGAACAGTAGTCTGTGGAATATGCTTTTTGTTTATGTGCGTAAGTATAACTCCAGCGGTAAGTAGCATTTCAAATCAGTTTTCCTCTGAATCAATCCTTGTCGGTAGCTTAGGGAGAACAAGTAACGGGGATATCCCGACATGGTATCAGGGAGATGAATGGATATACACGGTCAATCCTCTCTTTTATTCTGGTCCCAATGGATCATTTTCTGGGATGATAGAAAATTTTAAACAAAAAGTCGTAGAGATCGCCGATGGCGCCTATGTGATGAGCATCACCGGTGACATAAGTGGAGAAATCACAATGAATGGTTTCTCAGGGGAGCTAACCGGTGTGATTTCGGGAGCATCGTATGTGCGTGTTTCTGATCTTGCGGAAATCACAACTGAACTTTATTCACAAGGGACCATCATCGCTTTATGGATACCATTTCCCTATGAAATGAATATTGTTACCAGCTCCTCACCACCATTAGAATTGTATGATTTTCCCATCAATGTCGGAGAACAATGGCAGCTTGCCTGTCTGAATACCATCTCCGGGTCAGTAAACATTCAAGGAGTCTATGAGCAATCGTTTAATGGAAACCAATGGATAGATGAGACCGTCCAGTGTTCGCAAATGCAACAGATAAGTGTACCTGCTGGAAACTTCGAATGCTATGAGATTGGTCGTACAAATACCCAGGGATGGTATTCTACTGATGTCGGTAATATGGTGAAATCCATTATCGATCAAAGTGATGCAAACATGACCCTTCACGTAGTAATCGCCCTTCAATCATTTTCCCCTGCGCAGCAACCAATCACTGTTTCAGAGGAGATTACCCCCGCAATAGTTGCACCTGGTGCCTCCGTTATTATTTCTGGCCAGGCAATTTCTACCGGCTCCGGTTCTCCGATTCAAAACGGTGTTATCTCCATGACCATCCCATCCACTGGTGATAATTGGAGTACCACGACGAATGCTAATGGGTATTATTCGAAGACTATCGTCGTTCCAATCATAAGTGATGATACTCCCTCGGATGGGGAAATCGGTTCAGGAGGTGTTATTGTAGAATGCGCCAGCGGTGGTCTTTCAGGGTATCGAGTGCAAACGCTAACCACTGTTCAAGATACCCCACCAGCGATTCCTTCGATTGATGGCCCGACTAAAGGTAAAGTTGGTGTCTCCTATCCTTATACTGTTGTTGCTGAAGATCCTGAGGCGGATGAGGTGTTCTATTTTGTTGATTGGGGTGATGAGACGAACAGTAGTTGGGTCGGTCCATATCTTTCTAACGAGAATGTAATCCTCGATCATATGTTTACAAAAAAAGGAAGTTACACAATCACGGTAAAAGCCAAAGACATCTATTATGCAGAAAGCGATTGGGGTACCCTTCAAGTGAACATGCCAAAAACTTCATCATATACTATTGTTATGAAGTTGTTAGAACGATTCCCATTTCTATCAAATCTCTTATATCAGCTCCTCCGATGGTAAAAACCTAAACTCTTCCATTCGTTTTCGAAGAGGGATCAGTCCCATCAGGACCAACACTGTTTCAAAGAATTCTATGAGTATAAAAAATAATGTCATCATCTCTCCTAAAGAGTAGAGCGTATGCCTTACACAAAAACGATGCATTGTTGAAATGAATGCGACTGGTCGTTCACTCCTCCATCAATACAAAGATTATTAATATCCTTCTCTCTATAAATATAGATGATGAAAGTAGTAGTGACTGTCGTCCTGGGTTTTTTTCTCCTTATTTCTACCCTGCATGTGCAGAGTATTAAACCAGATGAGGGTATCTCCTCTCCTTCTGAGCTTTGTTTCCATCAATCCATTCGGAACCCTGTCGCAGACGCGGTTGCCGTTCCTGAGAAAGACCCATTTTTCAGTCTTATCGCAACAAGCATTGCCTGTTGGTATGACATAGCAATGAACACCACCGGGCTTCTCCCGTTGTTGCTCCAACATGACGGTAATCTTACCGATGCGCAGGGGCGATTCCTTGAGACATATTTCACGTCGACCAATCGCACGCTTTTGGTTCTTGGTGATCATCTAAAGACATCGTATCCCACAACCGAGATTTTAGGGTCTTCACCAGAAGTCTCTTTAGTCCTTGCGACACAAGTATTTACAACTGCGCCTACTGTTCTTATCATTCCCTATGGAACCGTGGATGCATACCAACTCAGTCTCATCGCAACACCTCTGGCAAGTTACCTTAACCTCCCTATACTCATCTATGATGATAACGATGTCGCGCTTCAAACTGTTTGTACAACGCTTCAAACCACTCATGCTTATCTTGTTGGAGATATTCCTCTTAATCTGTCTAATATCACGATCACAAATCTTCCCAATGAAGAGGCAATTACAGATATTATATTGACTGTTATCAAAGAACAATTCGGTTCAATCAACTATCTTACGATGACAAACCCGGCTGACGTCATCCCTCCAGCGGTTATCAACACGTCGAAAATAAAAATAGACGATCACATCACTAATAAAAAAATCATCATTCTCAGTAAAGAATTTAATATTATTGGGAATGATACACGACAATATGATCTATCGATTCCTGATGGTATTGCTCAAGTACAAATCTCTGGAGAGATTTTTCAAAAAAGAAGATTCTTGTTAGAGGGTTTCTCTCCGGTTGTCCCTCTTATTTTCATGACTCTGTACGATACGAAGGGCCAGATCGTTGCATATGCTAATAGCATGGGTTATGATTTCGGAAAAACATATCTTGAAACGCTCGCCTGCGATGCATCAGGGACATACATCCTCAAAGTCACAGTTTACAATGGAATAAAAGGTGGTTACTTTGTCCAGCGAGGGATTTCTTGCGTTGATGCCAATATTACTATTATTGCGACCATCTCAACGCTACAGACTCCGCATCTCCCGCTCATCCCACAGCTTTCTAGTATTGCACCATACCTTACTGCAGCCCATGGTGGGCTTATCATCGCAAACACTACCTGGGAACTTACTGATAGCGCCTATGAATCAGCAGCTCATGGCTCAGCAACTGGTCCTTGGTACAACGAGTCTCTCCACTCCTTTACCAACATGAAAGTCAACACAACAGTCGAGCAACTTAAGAAAACGTTAGATACTCTTGAAACCCATGGTCTTCTTTCTGGGTACCTTAATGGGCCTGGCTGGCTTGCCATTCTTGCAGATACTACGATGATTCCCATGTACTACTATGGTCCTTCACAAGAGGATATTCCTGATCGAGGATTACCATCTGATAATCCTTATTCTCTTCATCAGAATCTTTCCGTAGGACGCCTTATCAGCTGGGATATTCACGATTGTAGTGTTTTAATCGCGCGTACGTTTTTCTATGAAACCCTGTGTAGTCTACCAAAGAGCTTAGACGATTGGCACTATCGATTTAATTTTGTTTTCGGGGAAGGGTTTGGTGAGACTGGTGGGGTTTTTCATCAGATTCCTTATGCCAAAGAAATCAGAACGTACGGGTTTACCTCAAAAGTGTATGGGGACTTCCTGAATAGTCGGCAGGTTGCAGAACGTTTCCATGTGTATACTGGTGCTAATTATATTGAATATCTTGGCCATGGGGATTGGTTTTGGTTTCCTGCATCGCTTTATGGGTTGGATATCTATTCAAAAGCGGTAGATGTCGCTCATGCAAGGAACTGGGTGTATGATAAACCAAGCATTTTCTTAACCTCCGCATGTCTTATGGGGCGAACCGATGGTCTTCCTCCACAGATGAACATTGGACTTACCATGCTTCATGCTGGTTGTAATGGTTTTGTGGGAGCAACCAGAGAAACCGGTGAAGAATCTGGTCTTACCGTTCTGGAGAATCATTTGATTGTTGATGATTGGAGTGTTGGCGAAGCGTTGCGCGGAGAAAAACGCAACGATACAGTGCCACCGACCTTTTACGTTCGTGTGCTATATGGTGATCCTGCGTTCAACCCCTATGAACCGCAGCATGGTTTCAGCAGTCAGGGACGGCCGATCTTCATCGGAACGACAAAAATCTGATACCGTAATTTATGGAAAGGTGGACGTAAAATTGAGAAAGATATTTATTTAACTAGGAGAGGAGGAAAGACGAAAAAAAAAAACATACTACCTCATATTTTACGTCCCTAATTAACAATTGTTAATCGTGGTTTATATCACTTTCGTTTTTAATATCTTCCTGGGCCGAAAAAACAGCGAAAATATAAAACTGAGCAAGGAAAACGAGGCAAATCAGGCCGCGATGCTAAAAGAACAAACCGATAACGTATCATAGAATGGAAAAGGGAATTTTCCTTCCTATTTTTTCCCTTTTTTCTCTGATAACAAACATTTATAACTTATCTCCTTATCCCAAAGAGAAGTGATATAGAATGGTTTCAGCACAAGACATCCTTATAACAGAGGTAGAAAAAAGAGATGCAAACGACATCTTCTCTCAAGCCATAAATCTGTTCAACACTACTGATGCTATCGTCATCACCGATCATGGGAAATATCATGGAATGTTGTTGAAACGAACACAGATAGAGCCGACAGTAACACTTCAAACTAAACTCCATACGTTGCTTTCTCATACACCAAAACTCACTCCAACGACTCCTATCGAAGAAATCGCCCGTGTCATGGTGGAGAACAATGTCTATGTGCTTCCCGTCCTTCGCGACGATACCCTCCTTGGTGTTGTCACGGCGGATGATGTTATTAAAAAACTCACTGAACAAAATATCGGAACACAGCCTGTGAAAACCATCATGT
>CAZGIV010000120.1:0-7567 GCA_964526175.1 uncultured Thermoplasmatales archaeon
CAAGACAGTTCCGCCATTGATTATAATTGCCAGGGAAAACCGTCTGAGATGATCCTGCGGTGACATGCAAGAAAAGAAGCACACCCTGCGGTGATGCTTTGACTGCATCCGTATATGAAGTCATACTCTCGAAGAAACAATCATCATGGTTGTGTGAGTTTGAGGATCGCCTCAGCAAGGTCACCGTTCGTCTCCTTTAAAGCCTTACGTACCTCTGCTTCGGATTTCCCGGTTTGCTCCATAATTAATTTGACATCTTCTTTTTGTGTATCCTGTGTTTCTCCACCCCTGGTTCTCACGGTTGGTTCCCCGATGATTTGAAAGGTTTTCTGCCCTTGTGCCTCCATCACGGTGACTTCCGCAGAATCAAACACGTATTCCTTCGTATCTGTTTGGATGATAACCTTTTCCACGTTATCGATATCCTTTACGTTGATCCCAAAGCGTTTCATCATCTGGGCAAGCTGCCTGCTATTCATCCGACCTGGCATCATAGTAGCATCATCTCTTTCTTCAGGAAGAGATAGGATTGTTGTTATTAGTATTTTTTCTTTTAGAGATCATCGAAAAAATGAAAGATGAGGTGAAGCGACAGTATCTTCACCAAAAGCAGGAACTGCTGCAAGAGGTTTAGCAAGGTGTTAAAGAATGGTGGGAAAATGATGTCGGTTGATTTTGGCATCGTGACTGAGAGAGGTTCTGACCAATCACTTTCATCATTGTAGATGTCTCGACATTTCACTCGTATTTGATAGATTCCTTTCTCCGACCAGCTGTGGGTTACGGTTGTTGTCTGACCTGAAGCAACTGGTCCAATCCAATCGCTGAAGTTCCCATCACCCCAATCCCATTGGTAGCAAAGTTGCTGTTCATCCGGATCGGTCGACATGGTTGAGTAGAGGTACGCCACCCCTGGTTTTCCTGAAGCGCGTCCTGTAGGTCTCTCAGGGGTATTTGGTGGTTCATTTGGAGGAACTTCTGGGAAATGTCCCCCATAGTTGAAGGTGATTGATGCAGGCTGTGGTGACGACCAGTCTTGTTGAACAAAATGGACATTTGGGTCTCCATATACCACGTATTGCAGGGAGGTATCCGGATTCGGTTGCCATGGTGTTTCAGGTGCATAGAGTTTCGCGACCCGTGCGGTCGCATAGGTCGCCGCCTCGCCTACCGTGTCATTCAAATGGGTTATACAATGGACGAAGAGATTCCACCACCACCCGGAACCGGAGAATGAAACACTAGTGTAACTTCCATATGAGGCTGCTCCCCCATGTTCCAGTAAAACCTCGTTCATTTTTCCGTTCGCCATGTCACAGGCATTATAGGCAGTCATCACCCCATGCACGTTTGTAATATCATTATTCAGCATTACTTGATCGTAATATCCACCATCACTACCGTCGTAGACGATTCCATCGGTAGACGGCCAGTACGCTCCTTCCCAGGGCACCTGATCACTACTGTCCTGAGCCACCCCATTATCCGAGGTGCGAACCGCAATACCACTCCCACCGCCATGACAACTGAAATAGAGAAAGACAGATCCGTTGTTCAGGTCTTCAACAAACCCGCAATTCGGAACATCTGGTTGGGACGGGTGACTCCCCAAATGGGAATATGCGCCAGAATGGAAATGTGCCTCATAACCTGCAAGAAAAGAAGCGAATTGTCCAGGGTCACAGTCAGGACCATTCCCTGGACCTGGGGGGAGAATTGGTGAAAGATCCGGCATATTGTCATGGATGTCCTGCCAGGGGAAATTCCCATTTTCGGTGCACCATCCTTGGAACGGCCATCCGAAGATTTCATTGACGATGTGGTTTCCGCCCCAGTTATCCACACCGCTATTCGCAGTATGTTCTACCTCATAAGCATTCATGGATAGCGTCATATGTTTTGGTCGGGCGTTTGCAAAAATAGTTGCGCGATACATGGTATCCCGGTTTGCGAGCGCGATGTTACCGATGAACCCTAGTGGCATCCTTCCTGATACCGCACCAGGGTCGGTGAGACGGGAAGGATCCCCGCTGATCGCCCGTTCAAAGGTCACGTCAAATCCGTTTACTGGGTCATAGTATGGCTGTGTACTAAAGGTGATGACCGTCTCGAGATTCTCTGAGTCATTACCCCCTATCTCGTCCAACCACGCATAGAACTGCTCAGCAATTGTTTCCTCGCCTTGACGATACTCATTTGGAAGAGTTACTGGTTCTTGTAACTTATATGGGATGGGCTGTGAGGCAGTCAGACTGGTGAATGTCTGATAGGCCAACTGCTTCAACAATGAAGGGAGAAAGAGAACATATCCACCATAACATGCAGCAGCCATCGATGCGGGGAGATTCTGCCAGTTCTTAAGAATCCCACAGAGTGTTGATTCTCCAGTAATGCTGCGTATGAGCGACACAACGTTTTCCTGTGTCACACAATCAGTTTCTATGCTGAGACCCGCACTCATGAGTTGATTATTGATTCCTTGCGGGAGGGAATCTCCGATTTCAACAAGAATCGCTTTCTTCGCCTCGAGCGAGTTAATCACTGCAAGAGTGTCTGGTGAAATTGATGATGGTTCAGTCAATAACAAAGGAGCGTTAAAGAGAGATGCAAGTGACGCGCCATTGGAGATGCTTTCGATGTCGCTCTCTGAGGCAACTGAGGTAAGATAAGGAATAAGGACGACATAGTCAGATGTTTTCCAATCATGGATTGCGATTTGGTTCGCGATGCTGAGTGGCGTTCCATTCATATTCGAAATATGATCCGGGTCTATCCCATATTTATTAATGAGTAATGTTTTTTGAAAATCGGGAACATCACCGATAAAATTGATATCGGTCGCTCCACCCCATCCACTTAAATAGGTTTCCCAATCGTCGACAATATATTGTGTTGTTGTATCGGTGATTTGATCCGTGGTTAGGAGCGATTGATAGACGTTCCCATCATAATGGAAGATGGTCATAGGAATCGCTGATAGAAAATTATATTCGGAGTCTGTATCAGACTCATTGATATGAACCACGTTTACCCGAGGAAGAAATAAGACATCCTCATGATATGGTGGCCAGGTAGTATTTTTCAATGAAGTTGTCCCTGTTGCGGAAACAACAGGGATGAACAACGAACTCAGAACTACTATCGCTATGATATCGCTTAAAATAATTCTATTTTTTTGCCTCATGTTATTCTCCCCAATATTGATACATAAGATACTTGTCTCTTCTATTTAACCGTTATTGTCTTTTAAATTCATGGCAAATAATGAAAAAACAAGAAGATTCATCGCTTTTTGTTATTAACAGCGAAGACGTTCGTTGATGTATTCGGACAGTTTTTATCGAAAAATATGGTGAAAACTCCTGGTTTTGAAGCATATGAATCACACCTGACCCCAGGTCCCTACAGATGATTCGTGCCTGTGGTTTTACATTAGACGCAAGATTGCGAAACACATCATCAACCGGAGAAACGTTCGTAGCGATGAAAATAACATCAAATGAGTTGACAGGATAGGTTACTCCATCTCCATACTCCGCCCTAATAAGATTAGAGAGGTGTTGCTGAGTGATAAAATGTTTCACACGCAGTATTGTCTTTCGGTCATTATCAATCGCAACAACCTTCGCATGAGATTCCTTGGCAGCCAGAATCGACATCGTAGGAAGAGAGCCACATCCGATATGCAACACCTGGTCGTGAGCGGTGACCTGTGCCATATGGAATTCATCAACGAAAATATCCCCGATCCATTTCATATACAATCGATGAACAAGTCGACTTTTTATTGAGAATACCTCTAAGAAGTAAAACAAATAACAAAGGAGATTCCTCTTCCAGTTCAACATCTGTATAAAGGAGTGTTTCTGCATCACTCAACCAATAGATTCAACAATAAGAGCTTATTAATAATTGTTGTATATATAAACAATGACGCGTGGCTGATGATACAAAAAAACGATTTCGATGTGATGATTTCTTCAGAATCATCCTGTCCCGATCCAATTGTCAATAACATCGCTGAACTTCTGTTCACCCGGCTGCCTCATCGAGATGAACATTCTTTTCTCATCCTGACTCATGTAGACGAAACCTATGTCGAAGTCTCCTTACAGAGATTACGATACATCACTGCATCCTTATATCAGGAATTTAGCAAAAAAAACATCAAACCAGGTGATACCGTTCTGCTTGCGACCTTATCTGTCAACACAGAACTGTACACGATTCTGTTATTCACCGGGTTGATTTCCTATGGTGCACGTGTCCTCTTCCCCATGTTTGTGGAGATAACCGAGCTAGATGCCTGGATAAAAAATACGAACTGCTCCGCTGTGATTTTCCCTTATCATGAAATACAAAATTTACTTGGTTACGAACGGCAAAAACAGGTGATAAAAGATATTAAAACAATCGCCCAGCGACATCAACTTCCTCTATATGAAACGTCTGAAGATTTCAATCTCACGATATATCTGAACGATCCGATACCATCTCATGATTATACAACAAATGCATTAGTTCAATCTTGTATAAACACTGCAGACCTGTCAACGGAAAGCGTTATCTTCACCACCTCGGGAACCTCCGGTCGATCCAAACTTGTCCTTTATGAACAGGGAGGTTTCCTCAGGAATTGCCAATGCTGGCAGGCATCAGGACTCTATGCCAAAGAAAAACTCGGAGGACGAAGCTTCCTTGACATCATACCCCATACTGTGAGTATACGAGCTTTATTTAACGCATTCTGGACCGGTTATCCCGTCTGCATCATAAAAACGGAATGGATCAAACAAAAACCACAAAAACTCCTACAATTTCTTGTCAAAATGCGTCCAGAGGTTATGACACTTGCCCCGAACTCCTTTCAATTTCTCTTAGAACTCACTACACTAGTCCCAGAGGTAAAAGACTTGGCGTTCTCTGAACTCAGAACAGTAGTGTCAACAAGTGCGCCTTACAGCAGAACCATTGCAGACGGAATGAAAAAACAATTTAACCTGCGTCTGCACAACGCGTATGGATTAACCGAGACCCAACAGGTGCTTACCACAGTCCTTGGCGACTCACCCACAGAGACTCTAGGAGAAAATAGTATGGGAAAACCCATTGCAGGAGTCGTCCTTGGTTTAAAAAAATACGACGGAGACCTCTACTTGCTTTTCGTAAAATCCCCCTATGGGCATAAAGCCATACTTACTGAAAACAAGGTTTTCCCTGAAGAGTTTTTTAACTCCGGTGATATCGTCAGATATAGAAAACCTGATGCTCTTAGCTATGTCGGACGAGAGAAAAAAGACTTTATAAAAAATGGATTTGGAGCAAAGGTCTCCCTCTCATATCTCAAGGAATATTATAAGGACCTCTATCCAGACGTCAACCACATCGAATACATGGTGTACGAGACCTTTAACTTCTCGTTAGGAATCGCCGCACTTCTCTTCATTTCAGATCCCTGTCTTCCTCAGGGGCGGGTGACTGATAAAAAAACCATACAAACATTTTACCGCCGTATCAAAACGATAAACAAGCGTCTCATCCAGACCCTTGAGCCATTTGAATATGAGCAATGGACTATCGCACGATTCCTTCTGATAAACCATACTATCGATAAGACCTTCAAAGGCACCGTGTCCAGCTACAGCATTGATACGCAATTTAACACAGAAAAATATGATCTTATATATTCAAACAACCCAAAGACAGGAGTGAAAAATCTGGAACATCTGAGTAGTGTTTTTCTTAGATTTCTTCTCATTTACACCCCATTACGAAAGAAAAAGATTAGAAAACTACTGCTTCGCATTTTTCTGCGATAAAATAAAAAAAATTCCGGGGATATTTCTCTCTAAAGACATAAATTTATAGAGTTCTATTCGATTAACATTTTTCAGTATGATTTCAGAATCAGAAATGAAAGTCATTGATACGAACTCAGAATATTTCGGAGTACCAACAATACAACTCATGGAAAACGCAGGAAAAAGCGTTTCTGAGTTCGTGAGAAGCACAATCAAAGACACCAAAAAAAACATCCTTATCCTCTGTGGAACAGGAAACAATGGCGGAGATGGATTTGTCGCAGCACGATATCTTACACAATATTACAACGTCACCATCTTTCTTACGGGAGCTGAGGTTAAAACCGAGATGGCCAAGAAAAATTACACAAAACTCCAAACCTGTGAAGTAAAAATCTATAATGCACTCAGAGACCTCGACCAGCTTCTTTTAGAAAACGATATACTGATAGATGCACTTCTTGGCACTGGCCTAGCTGGTGAACTTAAAGAACCCTATGCTACCATTGTTAAAAAAATCAATGAAACAAAGAATAAAACCATAATCTCAATCGATGTCCCCACTGGTCTGGGTTCTTCTCTTACCATAGTTCCGGGTCACACACTCACATTTCATGACAGAAAAGAAGGAATGAGTGAACAGAACAGCGGAAAAATCACTATTCTTGATATCGGCATCCCTCAAGAGGCACTTACGTATGTTGGGCCTGGCGAGCTTTCTGTGTTCTATCCACGACCTGCAAAAAAATCACATAAGGGTGATAATGGTGTCGTTCTCATCATTGGTGGAGGACCCTTTATTGGAGCACCAGCTTTGAGTGGTCTTGCAGCCTTACGAACTGGGGTTGACCTTGTGTACATCGCGACACCAAAACGTTCCTGGGAATCTGTTGCTGCTTTTTCACCTAATTTTATTGTAAAAGATTTGCATGGTGATATACTGACACAACATGATGTCTCTTCAATCGAAGATCTTCTTGATAAATGCACCGCGGTTATCCTTGGCCCCGGGCTTGGGACTGCAAGAGAAACCGAAGATGCGATTATCTCGTTGGTAAAACATATTATAGCGGAAAAGAAGCCATTGGTCCTTGATGCTGATGCTATCAAGCCCATGGGCAAAAACCTTTCTCTACTCAAGAATTCACCTACTGTAGTGACCCCGCATGTCGGTGAATTCAAAAAACTCACAGGAATAACCCTTTCCCCGGATCTCGATGTACGGATCAACGCAGTGAAAGAATGGGCTGGAAAAATCGGGATAACGATTTTTCTCAAAGGATATATTGACGTTCTGAGCGACGGAACATATGTTAAACTAAACAAAGTCCATAATGAAGCAATGACGGTCGGCGGGACTGGGGATGTCCTTGCAGGCATCATCGGAACACTACTCTCCAAAGGAGTACAGCTGTTTGATGCAGTCCGTGTTGCTGCGTTTCTCAATGGGGAAGCAGGCAACGAGGCATTCCAGAAAAAATCCTATGGACTGCTTGCAACCGATATCATCGATGAAATCCCTACGATTCTGAAAAAATATCTATAAATTTTTAATTATAAGACGATGAGCATCACTAGACACATCGTTGTTTATTCCCAAATAGCTTTGACTTCTTGATGCCGGATAAGTTCCCCGGCGACTTGGTATAACACCCATGCAAGGAATGCTGGTTCTTGTAGCATTTCCTCTGATAGTGCTGTCTTAATCTTATTTTTCATCTCTTGTTCTAGTTTATCAGGGTTTTTTGGCCATTCCGCATATTGGT
>CAZGIV010000121.1:0-7484 GCA_964526175.1 uncultured Thermoplasmatales archaeon
CATATTACTCTATCACTTCCTTCAAATAATGACCAGACCCTAGATATGTATCCCTGGGACATCCTGCAGATGCCCGCAGTGTTGTGACTACTCCAGGATGCACTACGAATCGGAAAATCAATTCCTGATATATCCCATATAAAAAAAAGGAAAAAAGGGTCTATTTTACCCCGACAACAAAAAACAACAAAAGCGTAGCGGAAACAGTTTTGTTAACAGACATCCCATCGTCATAAATCACTGAAACAGAAATGAATTTCTTACCAAAACCGAACACGAGCATTTTTACCAGCACTTTTCCACTTGCAGCAATCTCAGGAATCATACCATCTTTTATCGCAGGAATGACAAACCCATTATGGAACGTAATGTTCCACGAGACATTCGTCGCAGCAGCGTCACCGGTGTTCATAATTGTTAGTTGAACACCGACTCCTCCATTTATTTCAATGATAAGATCTGGTGCAGTGATCGCCATATAAAGGGGATCTGACCAGTTGCTCTCAGCGCCATGCCGGTCTTTTGCCTTTACTTTGAGCGCAAAGGAACCTTTGTTCATCCAAATGTGCTCTTGTTTCTGTGTAACTCCAGAGGGGAATGGTCCTATCCACCCACTCGTGGTATCGTCACCCCAATCAATATTATAAAAGAGAGCATCGCCATTAGCATCTGATGAAGCGAAGGTATACTCATAGGATGCCCCTGGTTTCCCTGTTATCGGACCTTCTAGGGTCGGTATCTCAGGTGTTATGTTCGGTACCTCAACAAGTACCTCCGTGTCATCGGTAGCAATTTGACCGAGATTATCATTAACCGTGAGCGTGACTGCATACGCTCCAAGGGAGGTATAGATATGAGTTGGATTCTGCTCAGTGGAGGTTGCGCCATCACCGAAATCCCAATACCATGAAAAACCTGGTTGTCCACCATACACCGAACCTGTAAAATCAACCGAAGAGTTGATACTGCCAAGGTAAGGACCATTTGCATCAGCAAGGAATTCAATATCACCGAAGGAATACACTTTTCCATCACCCGAACCGACAAAGACCTTACTTGCAGCAAGAGCAGGAGAAGATTTGGTATGCAGCTGAGTATTGAAATTATAATCCCATGTCAAGCTTCCCGTATACGCATTCAGACAAACGAAATAGCTGGTGAACCCACAACAAGGGTCCGTGGCAAAATAGACCTTACCATCAGCGACTGCGGGTGATGATTCGACGCTACCGCTAATTTGATAGCTCCACTCTAACCCGCCAGTGTCCCGGTTTAGACAAAGCAATCTCCCATCACTCGTGCCGATGTAGAGATACCCGTATGCGATCGTAGGTGAGGTATGTACCTCGCTGAGTGCGTTGTAACTCCAGAGTATACTCCCTGTATCTGCATCGAGACAATACAGATGATTATCGTTTGACCCAAAGTATATCTTCCCATCAAGCACGGTCGGCGAAGAATACGTTCCCTCCGCCATCGTATCTACCCAGATGAGCGCTCCATCATTACGGTCAAGACAAAAGAAATAACCATTCGTAGCACCAAAATAGACGTTTCCCTCGGTCACTGCCGGAGATGACACGATGACGCTACCTGTTTGATACTCCCATAGAAGCGTTCCTTCTTCTGAGTCTAAACAGTATAGCGTACCATCACTTGAACCAAAAAATACCGACCCGTCTACAACAGTAGGTGAAGTATCAACGATGAAATTTGTTTTATAACTCCACAGGAATGTTCCGTCAATCGCATTCAGACAATATAACTTAGAATCCTGAGAACCAACATAGACTTTCTGATTTGCAACCGCGGGAGACGAGGTAATCTCCCCGTTGGTTGAATAATTCCAGAGGAGACTGCCACTATCCATCTCAAAACAGTAGACGTTCCAATCCCATGAACCAATATAGATTCGCCCATGAGACACTGCCGGTGATGATGAGATAAGATAATTCGTCTGATATGACCACAGTATTGAATTATCATCGGGCGCGGTGGTAGTTGACACACCACTATGGGCTGCATCATGGTGAAACATCGACCACCAATCATTCCCTTTTGGATCATTCACATACTGGATTGGAGACTGAACCATATTAGACGAGTCTGCAACATCTGCCATGGATGGGATGACCGATACACATATAAGAAGTCCGATAAAAAGTAATGATCCATTTTTTTTCCAACAAGATATATCGTTCATCGAGGGTCCCTTGCTACAATCTTAAAATTTCTAATAAAAATAACCATCGACCCCCTATATAATCTTAACGATTGTTAATAATTTGTTTGTATCGATACCTATATCCTCTTTCTACCATAGACATTTCAATGTATCTACGCTACTCTCAATCCAAAAACAATAAAAAACCGATTAACAGATATCAAATAATATATTACTAAATAAAGCAAGAACAGGAGACTAGCATGAGAGTGTTAATCACTGGAGTAACAGGTTTTATCGGTACCCATCTTGCCAGGGAACTACTGAAAAAAAACAGCTATGAACTTGTAGGTACTTTTCGAGATGCAGAAAAAGCATTATTGTTTGAAAAACAAGGGATCGAAATGAGAAAGATAGACCTACTCAAACCAGAGTCTCTCAAAGATATTACCAAGGATGTTGATGTGGTTGTTCATCTCGCAGGGTTAATGCGATTTCATGATCCATGGGAAAAATTATTTAACTATAATGTTACGGCAACACAGAGAATTGCAGAAGACGCCCTTCAACACAGAGTACAACATTTCATCTATAGTAGTTCAGCAGAGGCAATCGGTCCAGTGACAACCATACCCGGAAATGAAACAAGTCCGTTTCACCCTACCTATGCATATGGAAAGACAAAACAACTCGCAGAACTCTGGCTAACAGAAAAACAACGAACCGACGGTCTTCCACTGACCATCCTGAGGCCAACAGGGGTGTACGGGCCAGGGGACTTCTATGTCACCTTGTCTACCGTTCGAGCGGTCGCACATGGAAAATTACGATTCCTACCCGGAAACGGAGAGACCTACATTCACTTCACCTATGTTGACGATATCATCCAGGGATTTCAAAGAACAATCCAGAAACAAAAACAATCCCTTTCTGAGACCTTTCTGCTAGCAAGCGATGAATATACCACCTATAAAGAAATGTTCACGATCATCGCAAATCTATTAGATGTACCCGCTCCGTCCCGATCTATCCCCATGACCCTTGCAAAAACATATCTTTCCTTTGTTCAATGGAACAATAAACGGAAAGGAATCGATGACTTTGTGATGCATACCTCACTTATCGATACCATGAAAACGAATCGAGCATATAGCAACGCAAAGGCAAAGAAGATACTTGGCTTTTCCCCTCGATATTCCTATAGAGAGGGAATGAAGAAAACTCTTGACTGGTACTTAGAAAAAAACCTGATTTGAAGATCAATAATAAAAAAAAGAAAGAAAAAGAAGGGATACGGGCGGTTCAATTTTATTTTACGCTTGTGAAAATCAAGAATTGAATCCTTTCTTTTGTAGCAGACACATCAGCAGCAGAGGCCAAGACATGGGTTTTCTCTAATAACTCACCAAAATATCTGCTGCCGTACAAAATGCAAATATCCGTGGCGGGTCATTTTGAAAGAACAAGGATTTCTCCCCCCAAAAAAGGAGTCCTTTCGCTTTTTCCATCTGGATATAAATATTTTCATGGCCGAAATAGAATCCGATTTTAGATGGAAGGATAAGTACACTGATCTTCTCACCAGGCTCACCGGTAGCTTGGAAAATCACTTGCTTGTTATAGATAAACTTAAATCCAAATAACCACAACGCAGGAGAAGAAACCGAATTGGACCTCCCTATAATGAGTACCATACTATTGGTGAAATGATCAGTCTCTGCGTGTACAACAGGCAGGGAATTCAGCAGTAACAGACAGAAGATCGCAGCAGTCAATCCAACCATACTATATCCTATTTTCATTTTCTCTCACATCTCTAAAGAAATATCATAAGGCTCTTGTGCAGGATGCCAGTCAAATTGAACAATGGGTGACGAAAAAACTAATATCTCTACGGAAGGGTCCCAAGGCGGGAGAATAATCCAGTATACAAAATATCCATGTATAATTTGTGGTCTTGCTCCATTCCAATCATCCCAATAATTTTCACTAAAAGATGGTGTCCGAAAGAACACGAATGGAAGAGTAAGGAATCTCACATCCCATCGTAAATCAATATGCTTTGCGTTGTTGATAAAGTTATTACGACTTATTGTCGCACGAGTGCTTCTAGCCCAGATTCCTACATCGTTATCTTCGAATTGATTTTGGTCGATAGAAACTAATCTGGTGCCCATCATTACATCTATTGCAAAATTTTGATTAGATACGAAATAATTATCATGGATAGAGCATGCTCTACTTTGCAGGTAAATACTATAATATGTGTTCTGGAAAAAAACATTATTACATATCTCAATTTGATAGCAATTTTCCTTAAAAAAAATCCCCTGATTACACATCGTGATAATGTTGTCTGAGATGGTGATATTATTTCCATCAATAAAGATACCTGTGCCAGGACCCGTTGTTACATCATATATTGTAAATCTTTGTATGGTAAATCCATGGATAGTTGCTCCGTCTTCTATATGAATTCCCGCTGAAAAAAGTCCTTGTCCATCTATTATCGTCGTGTTCCTGTCTTCTCCAATTAGATTTAATTTTTTAGAAATAGTAATGGTATGTTCATAATACGTCCTATGATAAACAAAAATCGTATCCCCCTCATTTGCATTATCAATCGCATCCTGAATCTTTGTATAATTATTCGGACCTGAACCACCGACATACAAGGTGTTGCCCTTTGTGAGAAGATGGGATGTCTTTTCTGATAGAGCTGTTGCAGATACAGGCATAAAGACGCTTGATATCATCAGCATACAAACAAGGAAACAAAATCCTCCCTTGTTCATCATTTATTCTTCCTTATGCAATGCTAATGCATATCATATATTAATATTTTATGCAAAACCAAGGTAAAAAGGACACTAATTTAGACCATCCACGGCGAAAGCACCCCCTAAAAAATATGTTTTGTCGTTGAATGGGGACAACATTAAACCGGAAAATCCCATGAACACACCTCCCGTATTAAGCGTCTGATGAACCAAGCCCTTCAGACCAACAGAACGAAGCTGTATCTCATATCCCATACACACCACGAAGTTGAAGGCGCGAAACGGATTTAGCATCCAAAGAAAAAGCCCCAGCTCCGCTAAGTTATTTGCTAACTCCTGTGAACCAATGAATGATACGAGGATGGCTGGAATTAAACCGAACACAAGTAAGATACCAAAAGGAATGATAAACGGATTTGGGTAATACTCAGGGATTTTCGTAGCAGCAGCAAACAATAAACAAAACACATTCATCAAATCCAGATTTACATTTTTATTCAGTTTTTTGTTCCATAGACTCTGAAAATCATTTTCAAACTTGGAGAACATCTTAGAATTTTGGTAATATCCGCTCACCAACCGTTCAGCTTGACCAACCGTCATCCCCTTTGGAAACACCCCATAGATATTCAACTTCCCTACCGCTTCCTTAAAAAGTAACACAGCTTCTTCCCTGGTTGTTGTTTGGTTTAATCGGTCTTCGAAATCAACTAGATACTGTTCCAGGTTCTGATATTGTTGCCTAGGAAGCTTTACGGTTGTGTTTCCAAAACCGTTGATACCACAGACATGAACGGTCACCTCAACAGAAGCATCCTTAGTTGATGCTTTCACAACGCTACTCGAAATATATGGCATGATAGCGATTCCAATAAATAACAGAATCGCTACAATAGCGCTACTTTTCTCCAAGAGATGATTACCGCTCAACCTTTTCCTCCAATAAAGAGAATAGATATATTGTATTTATTTCTTTTCACCAAATAAAATAAGGCAGAAAATCAACATAAAAAAAATCAATTGAATCATTCCTCTCATAACCATTCAATTTTTTTCAACAGAAATCTATATAAAATAATAAAAGAATTTCAAGACGCACAAAAGACGAGGAACGAAGGTTTCAAAGTTCAATCTTTGTGACATTTTGTTTTACCTCTTTTGTAAAAAACTCCGGAATACGTAAGGAGGAAACTCTCATGAAAGGAACAATAAAATGGTATAATGTGCGTAAGGGCTATGGATTTATCCTTGGCGAAGATGGAAAAGATATATTTCTTCATCGATCATCAGTACCAGATGATATGCGTCTCAACGAAGGCGATAAAGTCGAGTATGAAGTTGAAGACAGCGACAGAGGACCAAAAGCAGTCAACATAAAAAAAGGCTAAAGATAGTATATTCCCCCGTTTACAAATTTTTTCCCAATTCTGTTTCTCTTGCTAATCAAAGACTTTTCACTAAAAAACAGGATTAACCAAAAACCTCACTTTGACTACTTTATGGGAAAATCATCAATAATGGACGACGATGCCCCTTAATCCTTGTAATCATATAATGAACGATGTCACTGTTAGGATTCATCAAAGGACAAAGACAGAACGATATTATTTGAAAAAGACCAACGAGGATTACTTCGGGAAAGTCAATCTTAATTTTTTTTTTTATTTTATTTCTTGCTGACCTCTTTCCCTTTAGCAAAACACACATCACAGAGAGAATCCCCTGCAGGGATGTTCTTTCCGCACAGACGACAGGTTCCATATCGTACATGTCTAAACCCCACCACAATCTCATGATGCTGTGTAATCCAATGGAACATGAGTTTATCTCGATGAATCCGATGTTTCATTTATCCATTCCTGCCTATAACAAAGAAAGTTCTTATTCCTTATAAAATGTTTCGCTTCTCCAAACCCACCTACAATCGAAGGAAAAATAAACAACATACAAGATTCCCCCCTCATGAAAGCATTTATAACCGGCGGTGCTGGGTTCATCGGAAGTCATCTTGTCGACTCACTTCTCAAAAACGGTCATTCAGTTACCGTCTACGATAACCTCAGCTCAGGAGATAAAAAATTTATACAACACCATCTGAATCAAGAGAATTTCACCTTTGCTCAAGCTGATTTACTTGATCCCAAACGAGTAACAAAAGAAATACATGACCATGATGTCGTCTTTCACCTTGCTGCAAACCCGCACGTAAGACTCGGAGAAAAACAAACAGACCTTGATCTCAACCAAGGTATCGTAGCAACCTACAATATCCTTGAAGCAATGCGACAAAACAACATTAAAAAAATCGTATTCTCCTCAAGTTCCGTAGTCTACGGAGAAACAGATGAACCATCCCTTCCTGAAACATATGGACCAACACTCCCCATCTCACTTTATGGAGCGGGAAAACTTGGGGCAGAAGGACTAATAAGTGCATTCTGCGGCACCTTCGATTTCCAAACATGGATGTATCGATTTGCCAACATCGTCGGTGCACGAGGCACCCATGGCGTCATCGTTGATTTCATCGAAAAACTCAG
>CAZGIV010000122.1:0-7431 GCA_964526175.1 uncultured Thermoplasmatales archaeon
CCCCTGGTTGCTTAAGGGTATCACCAGAAGGGACATATGTCCTGTCCTAACACATTATTTTGATGGGGGAAATGTGTAAAGAAATACGAGGATATCATCGTATAGTTATGTTCTTTTACCAAACTAAATAATAATTCTTAATAACCTGTTGTTCCTTCTATGGTATAATGATTATTGACCAAAAATCTGTTATCAATCGCACGGAAACAATTGCCGCAGTGACAACCATTTCACTAGTCGGTCTTGGAATTCTGCAGGTAATTCTTGGCGAAAAAATTTCTCAAAGTGTCGCGCTCATAGCAAATGGTTACGATTGCATCGGAGATGGGTTTGTATCAGGAATCGTCTGGGCTGGGCTTCGATTTTTTAAAAAACCGGCAGATCAACGATTTCATTTTGGGTATTATAAGCTTGAAAATCTCGCTTCAATTGCCGCAACAATCGTTATGTTTTTGTTAGCGGGATACATCGTTCTTCGATCCTACAATCAACTGATAAATCCTCAGGAAATCCAGCTTCCTTTCGTAGGTGTGATCGTAGCATCCATCGCCGGCCTGGTTGCAATAAGTCTTGGTCTTTATAAAATCATCAAATATAAAACCACACATATGAGCTCTGTAAAACTCGATGCTTTTAATACTATCAAAGATGGAACAACATCATTTCTTACTGTTGTTGCTTTGCTTCTTTCCTCAGTTGGATATCATGCTGCAGATTCGATTATTGGCTTTATCATCGCTGGTGTCATCGTCACCATTGGATTTGCTGCAATCAAAGAAGCAGGGTATATGCTTGTGGATGCTTGCGATGGCGATTGTCTCATGTATGGTTTACTTATTAAAACATATGCAGAACGGGTACCGGGTGTAGAGGCGGCTCAGGTCGTCCGTTTGCGAAGGACCGGACCGGTAATCCAAGGTGAACTTGAGATAACGGTCCCTGGTGATATGACCGTATCCGAGCTTACTCGAATACAATCAGAGATCATTAAAATCTCAACTGAAAAAATCTCAGAGCTCGAGCGATTAACAATCACTGTAGTACCTTTTGAAAAATAAAAAAAGATAGTGATGATATATTTTTTTTAGATTTTTTGTAATCGTTGATGGAGTTTGACGACTGCTTCAACCGCTGTTTTACCTCGTTCGATGCGGTCTTCTGCTTGGAGCCGGGTCATTCCTGGGCCCGAAATCCCAAGGCCAACTGGTTTGTTGTATTCTAATGCGAGATCAGCGATTTTTCGGGCTGCATGTTGTATGACTAAGTCATCATGCTCGGTTTCTCCTTCGATTACTGCTCCGATGGTGATGACACCGTCGATGTCTTTCCGTGTTAGTAATTTCTTGACGGCGAGACCCATGTCAAATACTCCTGGGACTTTCACGACTTTGGTAATTTCAGCGCCTAGGAACTCCGCGTGTTCTTTTGCTCGTTCAAACATCATCATGGTGATGTCATAGTTGAAATCAGAGACAACCGCTCCGATTCGTATCGTTTCTTTCGCCATATTTATTTTACCTCCTTTTTTATGGTACTGGTCCTGCGTCTTCAAATCCCTCACGATGACCATGACCAGCTTGTTTAGTAAGATTCTCAGGATGAAATAACAGGTCGATGACATTTCGAGCATGTTCGCGTGTCCGTTGGTCCGCAAGCCATGCAAGCTCTTTGCTCGTCTGTGCTTCATCCTCATATACAAAGACTTCAATGATATGTTTGTTACACAGTAACTGGGTATGGATAAGCCCCGTGCTTGCCTCATGGGCGCATTGTTTATCAATAGGTTTTGAGCCTGGCATACCAAGTGCCATAACAATATCGCAGGATTGTTCCTCAAATAGTTTTTTACATGCAACCGGTAAATCCTTTATGCCTGGGACCGTGTATCGGATGATTCTGAATCCTGTGGAGAGGGATTTGAGCTCGTCGATTGCTGCGTGTGCCATATCGAAGCGGGCAAAGGTGGTGTCTGCGATGCCGATTTGTTTCATGGTTCTCCTTCTATGCGTTGCATCTTTTTCTGAAATTCATGGGCAGCAATGACTTTTTGAATAATCCTGCGGGTGCCTTCGAGGTCGCTTTCACCTTGGTATTTCGGGAGTCGGACGACCTGTACATTGAGTTTTCTTTTTTTCAACTCCTTCTGTATCGTGATATCATCATGGATTTGATCAAAGCCAAGGGCGATGATGTCTGGTTTGATTTCTTCAACGATTCTGTACATATCCTTTTCATAACCGAGGTAGGCTTCATCGACCATTTTGAGCTCTCTGATGAGGTTTACTCGTATATCCTGGGGCGTAATCGGATCATGTTTGAGTTTACGTACTGTTACATCTGTTGCAACCACAACCACAAGGGTATCTCCAAGTTTTTTTGCTTCTTTGAGGTAATAAATATGTCCCATGTGCAGTAAATCAAAAGTCCCGGTTGCCATTACTTTGACCATTGTCTCCACGCTTTGATGATGTCGTTTCCCTCTAAAAATTCAAGGTTGTTTTTTTCTGCGTATGTTTTTGCATCTTCCCTCGGTAACGCCTTGCCTTTTTCTCCCATGATCTCACAGCCGCTTCCGACTGGGGTAAGTCCAGCCATTTCGAGTAATGAAATTACTAGCTCCGTATGACCTTTTCGCTCGTTGAGAAGTTTTTCTGAGGCGATGCAGATGGGGATGTGCCCGGGGGATCGGAATTCCTTCCCAAACTGTTGGACTGCTGTTTTGCTGTCCTTATTTTTTATGGTGCTGACGAGTTCTGCGAATTTTTTCATGGTAAGACTGCGGTCGTTGTCAGTGATTCCTGTAAAGGTTTTCCGGTGATTGATGTATAGGGAGAACGAGGATTTTGTATCATATGGGATGTCGTTAGGGATAAGTGCTTTCAGGACCGGATATTGAGGACTGACTTTAGAAAATAAATCAGAGAGAAATGGGAGTTGTAGTTTCTGTGCAGCAGGATGGGAAATCATCAGAAAAATAAGTCCGCCACCGTCTTTGCGCATTCGTTTGATTGCATCAGGGGTAACGAACTGGGATGCGATAACGAGATCTGTTTCACTTTCTCTGGATTCATTATCATAAATGAGAACAAAACCTCCTTTTTGGAGAGATTCGATAGCTTTCTGTATCATGGTATTAATGGATTCACCCGCGGTGAATAGTTCACCATATAAAATAAATATTGGGATATTACTCAGAAATGGGTCGACTTGGTTTTGATTTACTTCGAGAAACCACATATCGAGTGATGTACCCAGCTATCCTATTTCTTAAAAGGTTACTGCTCACGGTCACAAGGAGATCGACCTTTTCTTTATTATTCTGAAAATCACCAGAAAATTGATCTGGATACTTCTTAACTAAATCGATTGCAACGCTTTTGATATGTGTCTGTCGTATATTACCCAGAGTAATCACCCTTTAGATATAGAGCTCCGGAATGGTATTTTGTTATATAAAGTTACTGAGAGTCAATTCCTCCCAAAAACACGCATCTTCCTTCGCTCAGAAACATGAAATTTAACAAGAAAAAAGCAGGGAGCGAACTTTATACTCCACCCACGTATTCATCCTTGTCATAGGGAGAAACCATTTCTTCTTTGATGACTTCTGCAAGACGTTTAACTCCTTCCCGCATCACATCATCATCAGAATACGAAAAATTCAACCGCATCGAATTATAATTGCTACTATCCGGATAGAACGCATCGCCGACCACATACGCAACCTTTTTGGCAACCGCTCGTTTGAACATCAGACGCGTATTCACATTTTTCGGTAAAGTAATCCAGAGGAACATACCTCCGCCGGGGACTGTCCATTTCGCCCCTTTTGGGAAATATTCCTCGAGTGCTTTAACCATCACATCTCGTTTATGTCGATAAAGCTGTTTAATATGTTTGATCTGAATATCGAGGTAACCACCTTTGATATATTCATAAGCGACATATTGGACAAACATATTCGAACAAAGATCACTGGATTGTTTTGTAAGAGAAAATTTATTGATGATTTCCTCTGAACCGATCACCCAGGCGAGTCGAAACCCGGGGGCGAGCACCTTTGAGAATGTTCCGATATAGATGACACGGCCTTTCGTGTCAAGGGATTTAATCGCAGGGATGGATTCCCCTTCAAAGACCAGCTCACCATAGGGATCATCCTCGACGATGACAAAATCATATTCTGAAGCGATCTCAAGAAGCTCTTTACGATGGTCCAGGGAGATGCTTTCTCCTGACGGGTTCTGGAACGTCGCGACAGCATACAGAAACTTTGGAGTGATACCAGTTCGGTGAAGCCTTTTGAGGTTTCTGCGCAGCGAATCGATGTCGATACCTTCGTCATTCATTGGGATGCATTCGCAATTCCCTTGATATGCATGAAACGCCTGAAGCGCTCCTAGATAGGTTGGGGCACTGGTGATATAGGTGTCACCGGGGTCTAACAAATTAAATGCAACAAATGAAAGTGCTTGCTGGGCACCACTTGTGATCAGAATATCATGGAGTTCACAATCAATATCCTTTCGTTCTCTCATTCTCTTTGCGAGAACATTCCTAAGAAGAGGTAACCCCTCGGTCGTACCATATTGAAGGGCGTTGTGAATATTGGTTTTAAACACCTTCTCAATACATTCATGAATAACATCAACCGGGAAAGCCTGAGGATTCGGTAACCCTCCAGCAAGTGAGATAAACCCAGGGCTTTGCGTGAGTTTTAATAACTCTCGTATCTCCGAGGATTTTAGGTTTTTTGATCGATTTGAGAATAAACGGTCATAATTAACTACCATAAAAATGCCCCGTGCCTGTAATCAGTTCTCTTATTTTAAAATTTGGTATTGGTCAAAATGATATCTTTGAACGCGAAATCCTCATGAGTTATAGGATTCATCTCAGTAAAAAATATGGCATATTATAATATGGGCCCGGGCGGATTTGAACCGCCGACCAACTGGTTATGAGCCAGTCGCTCCACCGGTCTAAGCTACGAGCCCAACGATATATCCAGCCCCTATCGGTCTTCTACTACTTAAAATTTAGAGATACCTGGTAAGAGGAAGGTTCTTTAATGAAAAGAAATATCGGTATCTGTCATGAGGGAGCTAGCAACATTAGCGAAATATCCGTTCTTGCACGACACAAGACAGTTCATCAAAGATAATGGTCCATCAGTTGATGAGCTACTGCATGCTGCACCCTATGAACGAGCGCGAATCATTAGTATTGAACGATTAGATAATGCGTTTAAAAATCGAGATGTCGGCCAGAGAAGTCTTGCAAGCGAATCTGATTCCATCATGGAAATCCTATCGTATCCTTTAGCTCGGATGGTCGCCGTCTGTATCGGAGATTCCTTTTTTAAAAAACGATATGCACTAGGTGAAGCCTATCATATGTATAAACACCTCCTCAACGAATCAACCTCCTTTCTTCTTACCGTTGCCAAGGAACTCGATGTGAACGTTCAATACAATTCGGAAACAAACACGATTAAGATATTTTTCAAAGATTATCTCCGCAATGCACCAACAAGGTACAAGGAATGGAAAATGATCAATCGTGGTATCAGTAGCGGATTCCTAGCCATTTCCCATAAAGACCTGGCAAGAATCCTATTGGAATCATTACGCGAACGTATCAATAAAGAGCTTCTTGCAAGAGAATGCGATAAAAGCGTCTATGATGCTTTCTCTTCAGATATTCAACGATTTCAGAACATGCTTGCGATGCAGAAAAAAAAGATCGAAGCAGCACCCGTTGGGAAGGTCAGCATCGAGAAACTCCCCCCCTGTATGAAGGATATTTTATCAGCGATTCAGTCCGGTGAAAACGTGTCCCATATGGGCAGGTTTGCGTTAGTTGCATTTTTAAGTTCATTGAAGTTAAATACCAACGAAATCTTAAAGCTCTTTTCCACGGCTCCCGATTACCAGGAAGACAGAACCAGATATCAGGTGGAGCATATCACTGGTGCGTCATCATCAACAGAATATAAATGCCCAGGCTGTGAGAAAATGCGCACATACGGGATTTGCCCAGTAGATAAAATGGATGAATTCTGTAAAAGGATACGCCATCCGTTAAGTTACTATAGCAATAAATGGAAACAGGAGAAACAGAAATCATGAAGCATTTTGTGACCTTTGAAGGTATTGATGGGTCAGGGAAATCAACGATATCAAAGCTGGTCTCTGAGAAATTACGTTCTGCTGGATACGACACTATCTGGACCTTTGAACCAACCGATTCGATTATCGGGAAGTACGTCCAAGAGTGCATTCGAACACAATCTGATCCGTTTGTTACCTCATTTACGTTTATTGCAGATCGCATTCAGCATTGCAAACACATCCAGCACTGGTTAGATGAAGGAAAAATCGTGTTATGTGATCGGTACGCAGAATCAACCTATGCCTATCAGGTTGCGCAATTGGAAACCGAGATAAAGAATCCTTTAAAATGGTTACAGGAGCTTTCACAAGGTCGTATTCTCATCCCTGATCGAACATACTTATTTGTCATCGACCCGAAAACATCTCTTGCTCGTATTCAGCATCGAACAGAGTTAATCCCATTTGAACGACTCGCGTTTTTAGAAAAAGTTCATAAAAATTATCTGAAGATATCACAAGGAAAACGATTTCTCCATCTTGATGCGACAAAACCCAAAGATGCGCTCGTTCAGCTCTGTTACGATGATATCCTGCAATAACAACATAAAAAAAAATGAAGTAAAACAGACTGTTCGTCGTCTAATAGACTATTGTTTAACTTTCTTCTTCTTCTTTTTCTTCGTCTTCAGTATCATTCTCATCTGTCTCACAGCGAACGTCTTTGTTCAGCGCAAGAAACCGCGCCCGCTGACCAACAATAAAAAGTTTTGCTATAAATGTAATCTCGTTTGCCTCTTCTTTACTAGATATCTGTCCGACAATTAACATAGTTCTCAATTTAAAGTGGTGTGTTTCTTCTTTTAAAGGATTTGTTGTACAACTGATACCAGCTCTAAAGACAGACGGTATCAATAAATAAAAGAAGATTGATAAACAGCCATACGACGAAAATCAATTCTTAAAAATAATAATGCAAGGGTTTTTTCTACATCCAAGCATCTAATCCTTTCTGTTCTGTTGCTGCGATATCTGATAAACCGAATGCACCCTGCACATAATTCTCGATCATCTTCTTATACCACTCAAGATCGATTTCTTTCCGATCCTTCACCAGGTCAACCGGGTACATATAATCAATTGGTTTTACTCCACTTTTTGACGGTTTTACGATACCAGGCAATGGTCTTTTTGTGATCACAAACTTCATCTTCACCCTGCTTCGAATTGGTCGACCAAGCAATTTCCCAAGTGCCTCTGCGCGCTTCCCAAATGTCGAAGATGATCCATCCTGGTTCAATTTATAACGTTTCTCCGG
>CAZGIV010000123.1:0-7406 GCA_964526175.1 uncultured Thermoplasmatales archaeon
CTTCCAAAATGATTTGTGAGAACACATCTCCATCAAGAAACCTGTACTCTTTTTTATTCCTAACACCTAGACTCTTGATCAGGTGCTCTTGTGCTTTATTCCTATAAAAATATTTTTCTTTGATGGTCATTCCCAAGTTAAAATGCTGCTTTAGAATGAACTCATCCCGTGTCATTTCTTTTACTTTTTCTTTGAAATCCCATGGTACTGTTTTCAGGATGTCCTCAAGAATAACATCCACGGTCGCATACCCAGCGTTCTTCATTTGCATCACCAGTCGTATTACACCATCAACATGATTCCTTCCTTAAAAACCTATCCTGAGATTTTTATACGAATCGATTCCAGACGAAAGAAACGAAAAAGACATCGTGGAGGAAACCATGCTCATCCACCGGAACCTATCTTTTTTTCACCTCATACGTCCTTTCTTTTACCCGCTCCTTTTTATGGTACTTACAAAAAAACACTGGTATTTGTTCACCTTTACTCTTTAACTCCTCTGCCCCTGCATAAAAGAGCGGGATTTCGTTTTTCATTTTATACCCACTGGCACGACACAACCCTTCACCAGCATACACCCCAGAATACTCAAAATATTTGCAGTCTTTACACATATATTCCTTTATACTTCCGATCCTCATGGTTTCAGTTCTCCTATACACACATACCGTAGTACTTTTTACGTCTTTTCCTCATCTGGTCGCAACGCAGAAGATACATGTAGCCCCCCCTCCAATCATAATTATACTCAACAGGAGACGATTCTCACGATAAAATGATTACAGAAATAAATCATCACCGGTTACTGCTACTCCGTCCTTACTCCTTCCTTCCTTTATATATTATAAATACAGCCAACAACACCACCGACACCACGAACAAAGCTAACAAAAACAACTCCTATGAAACACCATACGTCAACAACACCGTCCCAACAAAGACATCCAATCCCATCTGATTCACCACCGAATGAAGCACCATGCTGATCCCAACCGACATCCCAAGCACCAGCACCACTCTTTTCTTCACCATCTCACTGCTGTACAACAAACCAAACAGCAGACACCCACACACGGTCAACGCGAAATGACCGCCACACTTCTTAACAAACAACAACACAAGATCAACTCCTCCCAACGGATTACCAGGGTACAGCACCTCCCCACTTGATACGACAACCAATAGAACAACAAACAACACCAAAGAATCCAAAACAAGCACCCTACTTTTCTGCTCACCACTTTGCCGATACTCCACAAACGATACCAGAAACAACACAAACACAGAGGATTTCACCAGCTCCTCACCAAACGGAGCAAGAACCGTATACACCACCACAGCATTGACCGGCAACAGAACATATTCACAGACAAAAACAAAAAAACCAACACCAAGCATACAGAGACTGACCACCTTATAAAAATACGGATACATCAGCCAATGCAACCGAACATACGCAAAGTTCTCCTTATATCTTTGTAGAATACCTTTTCTCATTTTTTTTTCATCCTCAAATACAACTATGAAGACACAAGCAGTATATAGCAGATATCACCATAGATATTACTACCATGACACAGAAGGAAAAACAAGAGATCAAACAGTTCGTTGCAGAACGACCAGAGTACAATTAAATTCTGTGCGAAAGCCTATTAGGATTGTATTTTTTTTACTATTTTTTTTTAATCCATACAAAACCAACGCCTCTCCATCCAAAGATATATTTTTATAGAAGAGACTATTATTAACTATCAACGAAAAATGAGGGAATACTTATGAAGAATATACTACCAGTAATATTAATTGGAATATTAGTCCTCAGTGGACTAGGAGCAAGCGCGCACCACAGCGACCAGACAACACCAGAGCAAGCAACCATCTATCAAAGCCCAGAAGCAACCACATCACCAAAAGACTACACCCACACCGTACTTGTCGAAGTCGGAACCGCAACCTGGTGCCCCAGCTGCCCACAATCCAACACCGCCTGGCACACCATCTACGAGGCAGGCACCTACGATTTCGAGTACACGGAACTGGTCTACGACAAAAACCCGGTCGCCTCCACACGATTCTACGAATTCAATCCCGCATGGGTCCCCACCTCCTACTGGGACGGCGGCATGTTCGTCTACCCTGGAACCAGCGTCGCCACCTTCTACCAATACCTTGACTCCGCAGGAGCACGACCGGTCCCTGATCTGGTCTCAGACCTCTCCGCCACCTGGCTTGGAGACGCCCAGATACAGATCACCTACAATGTCCTGAACAACGATGCAAGCTCCTACTCAGGCCGTCTCAGAATCTACGTCATCGAACTACAGTCAACCCTCTGGAATGACTACAACGGCAACCCGTACAACCACGCGTTCCTTGACTTCCCGGTCAACGAAGTAATCAATATAACTGCAGGAGACAGCATCTCCGACACTGTCACCTGGGACGGTGCTGCAGCAGGATACCCAGCTATCACCCAAGACAACATCCAAGTCATCCTTGCCGTGTTCGGCGACACCCCTTATGAATCCTACTCAGACCCACCCAGCGGCAACCCGTTCATGGCATACTATTCCGATGAAGCAACCGCTGTCACCCTTGGCGGAACACAAAACCACCCACCCACCACACCAACGATAGATGGGCCAACAACCGGGGTCGTCGGGACATCATACACCTATACGTTCTCCTCAACAGATCCTGATGACGATGCCATCTACTACTGCCTGAACTGGAGTGACGGCACTGGTGAAGTCTGCACAGGTCCATTCCCCTCTGGTCAAGAAGTTAGCGCATCACACACCTGGTCAGAACCAGGAACCTACCAAATCAAAATAACAGCACATGACGATTTTGACGCGACAAGCGACCCGGGAACATACGAAGTCACCATCGCACCCGCACCAGAACTGACTCTTACCGTCACCGGCGGCTTAGGAGTCTCAGGGACCATCACCAACACCGGGATGACGAATCTCACCCACATCGCCTGGTCGATCACCCTTGACGGGTCACTGATTTTCATGGGAAAATCAACCACCGGAACCATGACAGGCATCCAGGGTGGAGGCGAAAAACCCATCAAATCAAAACTCATCTTCGGGTTTGGGAAAACAAACATCGTTGTCTCAGCAACCTGTGATGAGGACGTCTCCGCAGAGGTCACCAAGACCGCGCTTGTCCTCGGGCCCTTCGTCATCGGAGTAAAATAAAACTCCACCTTTTTTTTATTTTTTATCTATTATTCCAAAACCATGTTTTATAATCATCTACCAGCTGATAATTACTTTGATCTGTTGTATTACATTCGAAATCAGAAAGCGGGATTACTTCGTTTTTCTTTCCAGCGATGCCCTTTATAAATATCCCATAGAATTCATCGATATCATCTAACAACTTCATGATCGTAATAGGACACAGAGTCGTTTCAAACGACCTAATCTCCTGTTCGTATGTTCCCTTCATTGGAAAAGTTAGGTTTTTTTGAAGAAAGACAAAATAGTTTTTCAGCGTTTCATCGCTGACCATTGGAGGTTTCTTCAACCCCTCACGGTGAAATATCTGCAGGATACGTTTTTTCTGCTCCTTGTATGATAAATCCATCTGCATATTATACCCTTGTTTTTCAAATAAATGATGTTTGTTGTGTATCTTTCTCCGAGATAAATATGTCTTGGAGAGTGTCACGAAGCTCGATAGGGACGAACGCAACCTTGTAGTTCCTTGTCCCAAACCACATTTTTCCGATGAACAGCAACCCTCTCTGTCGCAACATTCCCATGGTTGATGACAGAGGTTGGTCCTCCCAGAAGAACGTAAAATCATCGTCGTAGTGCTTCAACATCCTATATTTCACGAAACCCTGATTTTGCATACAGAACCGCAACACATCCTTAGCCTTCCGAGGCAGCTGTTGAAGAATACTCGGAAGATCAGCTATCAACCTCTGCTCGATTTTACGGACCTTATCTTTCTTAAGCCTCTGTTTTATCTGATAGTAATGACACATCCAATCGACCCAGTGCGAAGGGTATTTGTTCATCACGGACTGGAATGAAGAGCGTGTACGCAATTGGATATTCTCGATTCGAGCAATCTGATCATTTTCATAATCGATTATCATGATATCAGGATCTAATAGGAACGGGGTCGTCTGGATGAAGAAAAAACCAGTTGTGCGATAATGGTCGCCGAATGGAAATATCCGCCCGGTGACTAGAGTATTAGGCGAATACCTCGGACCGCCTTCGTATCTTTTCACATCATAGATTTTTTTGTTATGTATATCCTTAAACTGTACCATGGTTCCTTTCTCTGATATCACCAAAAAATCAGAACGGATCATATCCCTCATATGTTGGGCATTCTTCTTCATCTCTAGTGTTAAATCCGTTGACTGTTCTGCAAATTCCTCTGCTATCGTCTTACCGGTTTCCGGTAGAACCTTCTCGAAGAACAACCAACAAAGGAAGTTCTTATGCCAATCCCCATCCTGTAAATCACAGTCCTTCTCAGGGAATTCCTCAACGTACCTCGTGCGCATCTCTCCTATCTGCCCATCATATTTCTTTATTGCATAATCAAAAATCGATTGAGGCAAATCATCTTCATCGATCATACGAACCTCCTTCCCAAATGCTATGGCCTTAGTTACGTTCTTGATTGTTTGTATGCTCATGTAATAATAAAAGTTTATCGTTTGATAATCACAACGACCAGATAATCAACCAAGACCTTAGTACAACAATGAGCATATTTCCTCATAGACAAACTCTATTGATCCATTACCAAACATACAAAAACAGTTTCTCTTCTTTCCTATTACTTAGTAAAGGACCATTGCTCGTTATAATACGCAATGATATGTAGTAATGCTCACTAGAAAGATGATGACATCCGATGACGTTCTTCACAAAAATGACCAACACTCCATCATTAAGCATTGAAAGTTTTTCAATCTTATTTCTGCTTCATCTCATGTAGAGCCCCAAACAGACCCTCCTTCTTTAAATACATAATACAAAAAAGATTTAAACAACAAATTCCTTATGAAAAGATGTCAAGACATCTGGGAGTATCGTTAAGAAATACATTCCTTTAACACGAAAAAGATAATAAAAGATGATTCCTTATTGAAAAAGAGACGACGCCTATGAATGAAGACAAACACCTCCTCAAAGAACTCAAAGCAGGAACAAAAGATTTTGAATGGCTCAGTAAAAACTATCCTGCATTGCAGAAGAAATACCCAAAACAGTTTATCGCAGTGAAAAATCAACAGGTGATCATCTCACATAAAAACCTTGTCACCCTTATCAACACGTTGAAGAAAAAATTCGGCAGCCCCAACGATTTCTTAATTGATTTCGTTCCTGATGAAAACTATATTCTTGTTGTATAAACAATATAGGGAGGAATAACCTTATGCGTCTTAATGGTTTTTTCAAAGGAACAGCACCGTACATCCTTTTTAGTGTCAGGGCGGAAAAACCAAAGATCCTCAGACAGATACCGTTCTTAATCGACACTGGCTCTGACATCACGGGTATCGCTATGAAGGATTGTCTGGCGATAGGGATTTCATTCAACTCTTTAGGACGCCCGGTAGGAAGCATCAGCGGCATTAAAGAGAAGGCGCGACGATGGGAAATAAAAGGAGAACTGCGGGCCATTACTCAAGAAACCAAGTTAGAGCGGTTCGGCCCGATGAAACTGTTCATCCTTGAAACAAGCGGGGACTGCCCAAGTCTACTCGGGAGAGATTTTTTAGAACAATTTGGATTTCGGCTCATATACAATATAAAGAGAAAAGAAGTATATCTTGAAGAATAACCCTTCATTATCGAAACATTATTTTTCCTTCAATTTATTTATATACAGCCGTTTCTCATTTTCCAGCTCGCTCTACTCTGTCCATTTCTTTATCAATTGTTGATTCTCTGATTCTTTTCCTTTATTTCTTAATTCGTTTTGAAGAAATGTTTTTCTCCTCTTCTCCTGAAACAATAACACTAAAACTTTCAGTATCTTTTTTATTCAGGACCTTATCCCAGGTCTTAAAATCAGCGTTAATCCAATCCTTCACTGTCTTCAACACTGGTATTTCTTGTATCAACTCATCCTTATGTCGCTCTCGTACCAGGTCCTGTAACCCCTTCGTCGTCCCCCGTATACCAATACTACGCTGATGATCAGTACAAAGCGCCTTATGATATCGATTCATCGAAGAGAAAAACTCTTGCGCAGAAATCGTCTTTTTACATTCACTACAATAATATCCCATATACTCCACCGGAAACCTGCAGTCTTATAACACTATCTTTCTTTAAGAACATATCCTCAGAAACGGGTACCAACTGTTCAATATCATCGAAAGGTACTGATAAAAATAACGATGATTGAAAATTAACTTAAGTTTAAGGCCTAGGGTTTTTGTGAGAAATCTAATGATGAAAAAAGAAAAACAAAAATGAGATATAACTACAATGGAATCCAGGCTTGCGTTACTGTTTTAAAACTAGACAACAAGTTCGACATGCAGGAAGAGTACTCCTACCTTTTTGAACATATGCCCATACGCAGTATACATTTCAAATGTTACGATCGTCCCCTGAGGGAAATGCTCAAATGATCTGGGTTCCTTATAGATCACCCATAAGTTGACCGCCTCGATGATGAGGAATTCATCTTGTGCAGTGAGATTGGTATATCTACCAAAGATGAATGCTTGTCTTAGGTCAGACGAGGTTGATGGAAGGGTCTTTATTGTCCCCGTGTCCCGTGACATGACCGTGGGAAACGCAGTAGCTACCAATAAGATACTTACAATTATTCCTATGATTTTGTATTTCATGATGTTCTTCTCCTTTGTTACAAACAGGTCAAGGATTGATAACCTGTAGATTTGTATTTAAATGTTTGGAACGGATAAAAATCTCAGGTCAAACATTCACACTGTTCTAAGATGCAATGGTTTTTACGGCATAGCGAACGCAAAAATAAGAGAAAAGAAGTGTAGACGATTTAGGTAATTTAGAGGGAAAATAGTCTTTTTTTCCATGGAAAAGCCATAAAAAAACGAAAGTCATATAAACAAGAATTAACAATTGTTAAGTAAGGACGTGGAAATGTGAGGAAGTTTTCGTTTTCATACTTTTTCCTTTCACCTCTCCTTAGCTAGATACCTTTCTCAATTTTACGTCCCTTTCCTCCCTTTCATCAATAGGATTCCTATGATGATGAGTTATAGTATCAGAACCTTTCACTTCACTCTATACATTTAAACAACACAGCATTAAATGATATATCCTCTGCAACAAAAGCATTCATACGGTTTCAAGATTTATTTGTTTGGAAGACCATAGATTTTTCCAAAAATGAAACGTATTGTAATGATCCCCTCAAAA
>CAZGIV010000124.1:0-7391 GCA_964526175.1 uncultured Thermoplasmatales archaeon
ATTTGATAGAAAACTATAAATGCTTTTACTAAATCTTGTTTTGCAAGGTGAAGTAGGAGAAAGGGGAAGATGAGACTCGTCGTAACCGAGAGATGGGATCAGACAATGTTTTATTTAGCGACACTATCGCTTGTATTTATTGTTGGTTGTTTTCTTCGAATCGTTGCTGGATAAAGAAGAGTTTTTTCTCTTATTTTTTTTTTTTTAAAAAAAATTGTCATGTTACAAAATAGCGTAGTTAAAATGGGGAGAAAGGGGAGGTGATAAAAATGTTATATTGGGAAAAAAGGGTTTCCTCCCCCATAGCACTACTCTAAATTCAGACAGGGAACAAAATCTAATATATAAATTTTTTTATACAATAAAAATAATTAATTTTATTGGCGAAAAAATCCTTTAAAAATGGAACTCTTTTGTATAGATTTTCTTAAAAATAAAGCTCCGTACCATCTCTAAATCTGAATCTAAATAAATCGCACCAATTAATGCTTCTAAAGCATTGGCAAGGTTCGTACGATTCTTTGCCCCGTCTTGCTTTAACTCCCCTTTTCCTAACAATAAAAACGGACCGACATTGAGCCGTAATGCAACATCAGCAAGGACATTGTTATTGACACTAATTGCCCGTCGACGTGTTAACTCACCTTCGGAGAAATACTGATTACTTTGATACAGTTTCTCCGCTATGATAAAACCTAAGATACTATCCCCAAGAAATTCCAACCGATCATTATATTCAAGAGGTATTTGCGCCTCAAACGCATACGTCTTATGCGTTAGAGCTGTTTTTAAAAGCTGTTTATCTGTAAATACATACCCAAGCGCCTCTTCCAATGATTCTAAATTACTTTCTTTCATGGTTTCCCTCTTTAATCAACATAATCATCTCTAATTATATCAGTCGAACTGAACGTAATCTCCAACGATGAGAGCGATCTTTGGGTCATCAAATGCATGAATGAATTCTTCTTTTGTATGAAACGGTCGTTTCGTTAACATTCTAATTGCTCTTTTCTTTCCCACGCCGGGAATTGATTCCAACGTCTCACGAGGTGCATTGTTAACATCTAGGGGAAATGGCACTGCGGTAAGGGACCGATATCCATGATCAACGATTTTCACATCATAGAATCGATGTAGTGGATAGACTCCAGGGATACCGACGAGGAGAGGATAACTTCCCATCTGTCGTGCAAACGTAAGTTTTCCTTCGTATGTCTCCGTAAACACTTGTCTTAGCAGTGTTCCTTGTGGTATTAAACGAGAAAGCATTGGTCGTTCAATGGTTTCACGAACCTTTCGTTTGAAATGCTGGAACTCTGATTTATGTTTTCTGATGTTTTTCTCACCGGCCTCATACATTTTTGTGCCTGGAATTGGTATGACTTGTCGTAAATTGATACGTCTTAATAGAAGATCATTATCATAGATTTTTTTCAGAAATTCATAGTCCAGAGAAAACGTCTGTTTTGTTTCTCCTTCAAGGCCAAACACAAAATTCAGCCCAGGGAGTAACTCTGGAAGTCCGTTTGCTCCTCTCAGTGACCCGACCTCGTTTAACAGTTTCACTGCGTCAAAAACCTCTTCTGCTGAAGCCTTCAGATTATTTTTTTTGATGACCACAGGATCAACGCTTTCCACACCAAACGCTGCGACATCCCCCGCAGAATGATAATGTATGATGCTTTTTGCAATTCGTCGACATTCATCTGGATATCGTGCAATGACCCCTGGGTTTGTATTATCGATATGGAGTGTTTTCAAATTCGGTGCCACCGAGCGAATTCCATGAAACAAACGTTCAAGTGCCATAGGGTTCGGTTGTGGGAACTCAACTTCTCCAGCACCTTTTGCCATGAATGAAAAAATACAGGGTTGATTCCCAATTCTCATATGAAGAACACCCACCTGGTATAACGCAGCAACCTCTGCACAAACATCATGAATAGTTCGAAAACTTGGTGGGCCTTTACTTGGTTCACTACAAAAAGAACACCCACCAACGATACTACGTGGACAACCGCGATACGTCTCAATTTCCGTGATGAGATGATCTGGAAAAAACGGATGCTGCGTAACAACCGGTGCGCCTTTCACAGCAAAATCCTTTATCACAGCTGGATTGGATCTGCACAGAGATGCATCGATGGTTTCAATGTTCAGATTGTTTTTTAATAACTCCGTAACAATAATTTCGCTATCACCGGTGACAATAAGATCAAAGACGTCTTCTACGACACCAGTTTCTTGCACGCGTCTACCACCAGACATCCCAAATCCATACCGTGCTGCAGGACCACAGAGAAGTTTTACCGGCTGTGTAAGATTTCTCAGTAATGCGACTAGCTCATAGGGGCTAGCTGGAAACCCAGAAAGATACCGCCCGGGAACAGACATCCCTGCAATCACAATAAGCAGATTCGATTTTGAAAGAGTATCAATCCATGATTTGTCGTTTCGGGCCTGGTCGATCGTGACATAGGTAACGGTCGTGTGTGCATCAAAATCCCATGCTGCGCCAGCGATATACCGAGGGTACGGGCTGATGTATGGTGGAACACCAAGGCAAGTTGGCTCATCGACGTACCCGTCGAGGATAGAGACGTGGACCATATTTCGAATAATAACAGCACTCCCATTTAAAAAACTTCGTTCTAAAAGAAAATAATATAGTTACAATGAAATTTTGATACTAAATTTATTAATATCATATACACTATTAAGATAGATAACTTTATACCAAGAATCAATATTTCGCGTGAAAGATGGGTGAAGAATCATGATAAGTGCCTATATCTTAATCACCATGCTACCAGGGAAAACTGATAAAGCAATCAAAGACATGAGACAACTTAATAACGTCGCAAAAATCTCTATTATTGCTGGTGAGTACGATATCGTCGTCAGAGCACAAGTAAAAAACCTCGAAGAACTTTTAAATGTCACTGATAAAATTCAAATGATTGAAGGAGTCACTAAGACAACCACCCAGATTATCGAAAAAGAAATCAGCCTTCAATAATGAGACGAAAATATGATCATTAGGAAAAAATACCTCTTTTATGTCCTGGCGATCACCTCTTCTTTTATTGCTGCTGCAGTCACCGGTATCGATAGTTTTGTCGGTGGTCAATCAGCATTTAAATACGACCCATGGGCGTTTGCTTTTTCACTTTTTTTCGTCGGAGCGATTGTCACCCTAATCATTTCACTAGTGTTAACCGTGAAAATCAAAGGGAAAAGTCTCGGAGCAAAAATACTTGATCCTTCCTTCAGACAACTCCGCCTTATAAAAAAAAGCGAGACGAAATATCATCTTGTTGCTGGTCTAATGAATGCAATCAATACCGTAGGGTATTGCGCAATCGTATCAACGATTCAAGATCCCTCCGTGATCCTGTCGTTTTCTCAAATCGTCATCCTGTATCTTCTTCTTATGGAATCGATCACAGAAAAGGACGTCCCAACGCTCGTGGAAGTACAATCCTCCGTTATCGTCACCTTCGGTGCGATTCTTGCATCAATAAGCCTAACCGGACAATTTCAGTTATTCCCAATCCTTATTGTGTTTATCGTCGTAAATCCCACCTGGGCAGTTTTCTCTATCTACCAACGAAAATTAAAACTCATGAAAATTAACAATAAACCTAATGACTCAATCAATATTCGATTCTGGAACGTCGTGTTTTCCTGTCTCTTTACTGTCATTCTGCTCTTCATATTTGATCTATTCACCAGTGGCGGTCATCTCATCGCAGGCATTACCGCAGTAATTAACCCCTTTTATTTCCTCTTACTTGCACTTACCATGAGCACAACATTCTTCTCGTATGTTTTATACATTCGTTCACTTGGAATGGGAAAAGCTAGTGTCAACAACGCCATTCGAGCATCAACGATTATCTTTGCAATTCCTTTCTCGATACTCCTTCTGCATTTAGGCATTATTACTGAGTTTTCAACAGACCCGGTAATGCTTATCATTAAAGTAATTGGAATGATCTTAATTGTCCTAGGTATCATCTCCTTCGCACTCACCGTCGTGAAAGCATATATCTTCGTCACCGTGAAACCTGGTCGTCCTTTACGGGAGACGATGCAGAAATTATGGAATGTCCGTGGTGTCACTCATGTGACGATCACAACAGGGAAGCACGATTTTATCGTAAAAGTATCCACTCGTACACTAGTGAAAGGCTATGAACGGATCATACGAAAACTCGATGAAATCGATGAAATCAAAAAATATCATTGGGAATCCGTGTTAAAAGATTGGGAGAAAATCTAAATCGACCGGAAACTCTTTTATCATTCTAGGTGTTCTCCTATGGGGAATATGATATGATTGATAAACGATTAAGGAAATATGCTGATATTTTAGTGCGTCATTCTTTGAGGTTAAAGAAAAACGATTTATTGGTGATTTCAGGTAGTCATCTTGCTGCCCCGTTGATTAAAGAAGTATATCAACAAGCAATCACGGTCGGTGCACATCCGTTTACCCATGTCGGTATCGATGGTCTTGCTGAGATTTATTATAAATACTCTTCACAAAAACAACTCAAATATGTCTCTCCTCTCAGTATATTCGAAGTTGAACACATCGATGCAAGCCTCTCTATCATTAGCCCTGAGAACACGCGGAATATGACAAATATCGATCCAAAAAAACAGGCAATGAGTAGCGTTGCACATCAACAGATCCATAAAACCTTCCTTGAGAGAGCCGCAAAGAAAGAACTCCGTTGGTGTGTGACTCAACATCCGACCCAAGCATCAGCGCAAGACGCAGAGATGTCTCTTGCAGAGTATGAGGATTTTATTTTTAATGCTGCGCATGTCGATGCAAAAGATCCAATCAAGTACTGGAGAACCATCCATACAGAACAGGAAAAGATACGAAAACTTTTGAGTACAAAAAAGAACCTTCATGTTTTTGCAAAGGATACCGATCTTACGGTTTCTGTCGTAGGGAAGAAATGGATAAACTGTTCTGGGAATGAGAATTTTCCTGATGGCGAGGTATTCACCGGCCCGGTCGAAAACTCAGCAGAAGGGTACATCAGTTATTCGTTCCCTGGAGCCTATGCAGGCCGTGAAGTGAATGACATTCAGCTTTGGTTTAAGAAGGGTGTCGTGGTGAAAGCAACGGCATCGAAAGGAGAACAATTCCTACGTACCATGCTTGCCATGGATCCTGGTGCGAAGCGAATTGGTGAGTTTGCGTTTGGGACGAACTACGGGGTGAAGAGATATACGAAGAACACCTTGTTTGACGAAAAGATTGGTGGGACGATTCATCTTGCGGTAGGCAGTGGGTATCCTGAGACAGGGAGTACAAATAAATCCAGCTTGCATTGGGATATGATGTGTGACCTGCGGAAAAACGGGGAAGTCTACGCGGATAAAGAATTAATCTACAAGAATGGACGATTTTTGAACATTTGACGTTGTCATACACCTGTTTTCTCTGGAAATATTTAAATATCATATTAATATAACTTTATAAGACATAAAAAATAAAACTTTTAGGATATAGGAGGAATAGTATGAACAAGAATCGTCATGTGAAGCATCTATATCAAGCTATTTTTGCTTTGGTAATCGCAGCTTTCTTTGTTGCTCCTGGGTCTGCAAACCTGATTAATGACGTACAGAAACAAACAAGACAATCAATGAATGATAGGGGGTCTACCATTTATGTTGATGATGATAACACCGTAGGACCCTGGGACGGAACCATGGATTATCCGTATCAATTTATTCAGGATGGTATTGACTATGCAACAGCTGGTGGCACCATCTTTGTCTTCAACGGTAGATATAACGAAAACGTTGTAATCAGCAAATCCCTTAATCTCATCGGTGAAGAAAGAGACAGCACCGTGATTACCGGTGATGGTTTTGGGACGGTTGTGAAAATCATCGCAGAATACGTTAATCTCACAGGGTTTACTATCACCGACAGTGGAAGTAATTCGAACAACGCCGGGATTATGATTCATACATCCTCTAACTGTATTACTGATAATAACATACAAAAAAATAACTATTATGGTCTCTACGTCATTGAGGGAAACAACACCATCTATCACAACAATATTATTGAGAATACCTATCAAGCATTTGACGTTATCGCAGGTAGTGTTTGGGACGGAGGGTATCCAACTGGGGGGAATTATTGGAGTGATTACACAGGAACCGATGACGATGAGGACGGAATCGGAGAAAGTCCGTATCCAACCGGGAACAGTTCTTCTGATTGTTATCCACTCGTTCATCCCTATGGCTCTGTGCTAAATGAAAACACTGAAGAATTTTTCCTGACCATTCAGGGGGCAATTTGTGATCCTGATACCCAGGACGGTCATGTGATTGTCGTGAAAAACGGGGAATATTGGGAGCATGTTTCGATTTACAAATCCTTGTGTCTCCAAGGTGAAAACCGTCATGAGACGATTATCGATGGGAGAGACAGTGGTGATGTGGTAAGTATCTATGCTTGTAATGTGTTACTTCAAGGTTTTTTGATTAAGCATAGCGGAACCGAGGAACAAAACGCTGGGATCGTGGTGAGTGGGAAGAATTGTTCTATTATGAAGAATATTCTCTACGAAAATTTCCAAGGTATTGTACTGATACATTCTGCTGAGGATACGATGATTGCCCATAATGAGATTATGAATAATGGATGGAACGGCATTACCATCAAATCAGGTTGTAAGGGCGCATGTATCGTTGAAAACGACATCTCTGATAACTTCTATGCAGGTATTGGGATTTCTGATGCGTCCAATAATTACATCTATCATAATACCTTTAGGACAAATCGCTACCAAGCCTATGATGATGGGATGAATGTTTGGGATGACGGATACCCTTCTGGGGGTAACTACTGGAATGATTATACGGGTTCTGATGCGAATGGAGATGGCATCGGCGATACACCCTATGCAATCCTGGATGGAATCAACACCGATCGATACCCGTTGATGGCACCCTACACAAATGAAGATACGATTCCACCTATCGTCAAAATCGTATCCCCTGAAAACGGATTGTATCTCTGGGGTCTTCATTTGTTCTCTTGGTTGTTCCGACAGCGCGTGCTAATTTTTGGTGCTATCACTATTAACGTAGAAGCATCTGATGCACAATCTGGTATTGAAAAAGTCGAGTTTTTCATCGATGATTCGAATCATCCGGAATTCTCCGATACACAAGCACCCTACAGCTGGAGATGGTCACAGGGATGTTTCCTCCTCCATAAACATACTATAATTGTTATTGCGTATGATAATGCAGGGAACCCCAATTACGATTTGGCTGAGGTGCAAAGATATCACTAACGCACAAGACTGTATTCTTCAACATAAAAGGTAAATTTCACT
>CAZGIV010000125.1:0-7309 GCA_964526175.1 uncultured Thermoplasmatales archaeon
AGTAGCGGGGAATGGATTTGAACCATTGGTCTACGGGTTATGGGCCCGTCGGGATTTCCTGACTACCCCACCCTTATAGGCATCACCCCAAAAAAGAGATGAATGCTCGCTATGGGAGGCAGTCTCCACCGCCGTATATACGAAATATCTTTCGGGAATACTGTTGCTTATACTTAAACCTAGTACCTATTCTTAAGCGCCAAATAATAAATGTTTTCCCTTTGCAAGTGCTTTTTTGTTTCCATAACTTAGAATTTACTTTAATTTTTTTACAAAATAATTGTGTAGTTTTTAAAAGATTTTTATGTTTACTTGAGAGTACAATATCACCTTTTCTTACGTAACCATCAGAATCAATTAAACCTGAAATGAAACCAATCAAAAAATCATCATTTTCTTTTATAAGAAAATTAATTTGGATTTTATTCAAAAAAATATAAAAAGATTTTGAATTAAGACGGACAATTGTACACCCCTTATGAAACATTTTATATGGAGAAAGCCCTATTTTCTTAAGTAAAAGAATAGTGTAATTTACTATGTCTTTATCCTTTTTATAATTGAAATAAAAATTTATTTTGTAGTGTCTCCATCGATCTAGATATTGATTACCATCGCCAATATATAATCCAATAAGGTAACCTTTTTCACATTGATTTAAATTACATAATGCAATTTTTTTTATCATAAATTTATTTCTCAATTACAGATCGCAAATTTTGCTTAAACAAACAAATAACACTAAAAGCATTTTTTCTTTTTATAAACTTAGAAAAGGTCAGTAAAAGTATTCGTTTTGTTTATCTCAAAAGTATTTAAATCTGCTGAAATTTTTTATCTCTCTTATGCTTATTTAAGGAGGCTTTTTAAAACTATAATGGAAAAACATATTCGTTATTGAAAAAATTGTGTGTTAGGACAGGACATATGCCCCTTCTGGTGATACCCTTAAACAAAAAGTATTAATACATAAACAGTGGAATATACTAGGAGGAGAGATGATGGAGAATAAATTAATTGAAACGCGCTTGGTGAAACGACATTCACAATTCCCCACCGTATGTATATACTGCAACAAACAAATCCCCGCGGACGATCTTCACTATGTTGAAGAAGGAATCTCGGGTCATATCCATTCGCTCATCGCACGGAAATATTGTCAGTCGTGTTATACCAAGTATGGGGAACAGATTCTATTACATGAAAAGAAGCTGTGATCCTACGTAATAATATCTTTTTTTGCTTTCCAAACCTTTTTCAGTAGGAGATGATATTAGCGGTGCGCAGAACTGCAGGGGTACCCGAGCTTGGTCCAAGGGGCAGGGCTTAGGAGTGCGTTGACATGGATTAGAAGGATTTAATCCATGATATCACATGGAGAGACCCTGTTGCGTAGGCACACGAGCGTTCAAATCGCTCCCCCTGCACTTTTATCATAATAAAGGAGCAGGAGCATCAATGAAAATTATCGCGTTTACCGGCATGCCCGCCTCAGGAAAATCAGAGGCTGTACAACTTGCAAAAGATAAAGGAATCTCAGTCATCCGCATGGGCGATCTAGTCTGGGAGGAGACCGAACGACAAGGAAAACCACTCAACGACAAAAACGTAGGAGAAGTCGCCCAGAGTATGCGCAAGAAACATGGTATGGACATCTGGGCGAAACGAACAGTCGAAAAAATCCAATCATTAAAACTATCACCACTCCTCGTCATCGATGGTGTACGCAACATGGAGGAAATCGAGTATTTCAAAAAAGAACTTGGCATGGATTTTCTGGTAATCACAATCGACGCAACCGATGAGCTACGAAGAAAACGAGCGATCGCTAGAGGAAGAACCGATGATAGCAAAAATCTCAAAGACCTAGAAGAACGCGATAAACGGGAGATCGGCTGGGGTTTACAAAAAGTCATTGCCGATGCAGATATCATCATTCCTAACAATGGAAGCCTTAACGATTTTAAAAAACAGGTTTTGACAGTGTTTAAGAACCTCTGAGGAACGATACTTTAATCTAGCTATTTTCAGATTAGGCGCCACGATTCGTATGTTCGAAGCCAAAGTAACCATCCAACTGAAAAAAGGTATCTCAGACCCCGAGGGTGCCAACACCCTGAAAGCAATCCATCTGCTTGGTTTTCCAAAGGTGAAGGACGCGAAAACCATCAGGACGTTTGATCTCCTTATTGATGATACCGATAAAAATCAGGTGAAAAAAGACGTCGAACAAATCTGCCAGCGGTTACTCACCAATCCAGTCATCCATCACTATGAGGTGACAATTCAAGAAAAAAAGTAAGGGGAGTATGTGTGCAATTAGATAACGTTTTTAAAAAAATCAGAGCAGATATTGAAGCCTATGAAATCAATCTGCAAGCTGCCTCTGAAAGAGAGTTAGTTGATATCAGCAATCATATGGGACTTGCGTTGGCGCTCCCTGAGATGCAACGAATCAAAGACTATTTCGGAAAACAAGGACGCAACCCTACTGATATCGAACTGCAGGCACTCGGACAGGCATGGTCTGAGCACTGTTGTTATAAATCCTCAAAAATACCCTTGAAAAAATACGTATTTAACGTTGATGATACACGAATCATCGCCCGTGAAGACGCAGGGGTCATGGAGTTTGACAAGGATCATTATTACTGTGTCGCTCTAGAATCACATAACCATCCGTCTGCGATCGAGCCGTACGGTGGCGCTGCGACTGGTGTTGGGGGGATCGTTAGAGACGTGGTCTGCATGGGTGCTCAGCCGATCGCCTATATTGATCCTTTGTTCTTCGGACCATTGGATTATCCACTGGAGAAACTGCCGAAAGGAGTTAAACACCCTGTGTATCTCTTCAAAGGTGTTGTCGATGGCATTCGTGATTACGGGAACCGTATCGGGATTCCCACATTATCAGGTCAGGTCTATTTTCATTTAGGGTACACCGGGAACTGCCTGGTGAACGTCGGCTGTGTCGGCATCATGAAAAAAAGTGAGCTGGTGCATAGCTGGGCGAAAGCACCAGGGAACGTGTACATTTACGTCGGTGGGAAAACAGGACGCGATGGGATCCACGGGGTGAATTTTGCATCCGCGGAGCTGACCGATGAAAGCGAGGAAAGCAGCAGATCTGCCGTGCAAGTCGGTGACCCGATTACCAAGGAACCTGTCATACATGCGTGTCTGGAATGTAACCGAAAAGGTTTGCTAGAGGGATTCAAAGATTTCGGTGGTGGCGGACTTTCCTGTGTCTCCGGGGAGCTTGCGTATTCCGCGAACATGGGTGCAGAAATCCATCTGGATAACGTCCCGTTGAAAGAAGAAGGATTGAGCCCTTGGGAGATCTGGGTATCGGAAAGCCAGGAACGCATGATGATGCTGGTTGCACCAGAAAACGTCGAAACAGTCCTGCATATCTGCAAACAATGGGATGTCAACGCGGCGGTTGTTGGAACAGTAATAAAAGAACAAATCATCCGCGTGTTTTACAAGGGACAGAAACTTCTTGAGATGGACCTTGAGTTCATGACCGGTGGCCCGGTCTATGATGAATGCATACGACCAGTACAAATCAAGAAACAAGAGACCGCTGAGAAAGACTTCGTTTTACCTGATCTGAATTCTTCCTTACAAAACGTGTTATCATCACCAAATATCGCATCTAAAGAATGGGTAATTCGTCAGTACGACCATGAGGTACGAGGAAACACCGTAATCAAACCATTGCAAGGAAAACTAGGATTAGAAACACATGGCGACGCAACCGTCCTCAAACCCTTAGAAGATTCTTGGAAAGGCCTTGCGGTGACCGCTAATATCAATCCACGGTTCATGGAAAAAGATCCATACTGGGGTGCTTGCTCAGCGGTTGATGAAACCTGCCGTAATATTATCGCAGTCGGGGCGACACCGGATTCACTGCTGGATTGTCTGAACTTTGGAAACCCTGAAAAACCAGAGCGGATGGGAGAGCTCTATGAAGCCTGTCGTGGACTTGGAGACATGGGTAGGGCGCTGAATTTGCCGTACGTCTCAGGAAACGTGAGTCTCTACAACGAATCAGCCAAAACCGCGGTTCCACCAACGCCGGAGATCTTCGGAGTTGGGATCGTCGATGACATCAGGACTTGTATAACCAGTGATTTTAAAACCGAAGGAAACCTGATATACCTCGTTGGTAAACAGACGGAAAAAGAACTCGGCGGTTCTGAGTATTACAAACAGATGAAGGTAGAAGGGGGAACCGTACCAAAAACAGATCCGGTTGTTCTTCAACACTGCATGAAAGGACTTCTTTCCTGCATGAAGAAAAAATATATTGCTGCGTGTCATGATATCAGCGAAGGTGGTCTGGTGGTCTGCCTTACGGAGATGGCAATTGGTGGGGGTATCGGCGCAATTATTGATGTCTCAGCGGTCGGTAACGGACTGCGGACTGACATTAAATTGTTTTCAGAGTCAAACACCAGATGGCTCGTTGAAGTAAAAAAAGACAGCAAAGCTGAGTTTGAAAAACAATTGAAAAGAGACTTGGTGACCTTTACGTTACTTGGAAATACCAAAGGGGATCATGTCATTATTCAAGATGCTAAAAAAACGGTCATTGACCTTGGTGTCGATGTCCTACGAGAATGCTGGCGGAAACCGATTTGGAATTTTATGGGATGAAAAAACCATTATTTATTATGATGATTGTATTGCCTTCATCCCGCCTTCAAATGCTTTTTTATTGACGTCTTTGTATTTTTCAGGAAGACCCTCAAGGATCGCATCCAATAGCACCTCAAGTTTGAATGGCAAAATACCACTAGCCGCAAGCGCTCCCAGCATCACCGTGTTTTTTGTAATAATAGCACCTGCATCCTTTGCTATTTTTAGTGCATCGATGGTATGCAACTCTGCATGATCTGAAAGCTCTTTGAATATCTCTTTGACCTTCGGGTACTGCTCGCCACCCACTGCAACGGTGAACGGAATAATCGGGTTAATATCGGTAATTATCTTTGTTTTCTTATTCACATAGCAGATGTTCCTTAGGGCTTCAACAGGTTCCATGCTCAACAAGACATCAGCGGTCCCACTCGGGAGCAATGGACTGGAGACATCACCCATCCGCACGGTACAAATGACCGCACCACCACGTTGCGCCATCCCATGGATCTCAGAGACAAACACCCCAATCTTTGCGTTCACCGCTGCTTTCCCTAAAATATTCGCAGCCGTAATCACTCCTTGTCCACCCACGCCAGTGAGTACAATGCTGACTTTTTTCTTCATAGGTTTTCCTCCGCTGAGATCGCACCAAACGGACAGACTTGAACGCAGTTCCCACAGCCGTTACATTGCGCTGCATCAATATGTACACTTCCATCTTCAGCAAAATACAATGCAGGGCAACCAAACCGACCGATGCATGTCTTACATCGTTTACAAACATCCTGATTGATCTGATAACGTTGAATGTCTTCCTTGGCTTTTCTCTTCCGCTGCACTTCGAGTAAGATGCAGGGTGATTTACTCACCACAACCGAGGGACCTTTGAACTCTAAGGCTCGTTTGAATGCTTCGGTCGTCTCTTTAATCTTGTTTGGATCGACAATCTCGATATGTTCGACGCCACACCCTTTCACGACATCCTCAACCTTAATGAGTTTCGCTGGCCTCCCCATCCCGTCATAAGACGTCCCTGGGTGTGGTTGATGACCGGTCATCGCCGTGGTCCGATTATCAAGAACTGTGATCACCACATCATGGTTATGATGCACCGCGTTGACAACTGGCGGGATACCTGAATGGAAGAATGTCGAGTCACCCATAAATGAGATGATCTTCTGATCTGTTGCCACAGAAAAACCACAGGCCATCCCTGCATTCGAGCCCATGCAGAGTAAGACGTCTGCCATTTCCAGTGGGGGTTCTTTCCCCAGTGTATAGCATCCGATGTCCGTCGGATAAATCGTGTCTTTTGACGCTGCTTTCTTTACCGCATAGTAAGTTGCTCGATGCGGGCACCCAGGACATAATGATGGAGGGCGTCGTGGGAGTTTCAGCGCAGATTGAACGGGGTTTGGAAACGGGTTTTTTATCTTGAATATTTTTGAGAATGCTTCGGCAACAATATCAGGATTATACTCATAAAGTCTGGAGAAATGACCGGTTGATTTCCCATAGATTTTCACATCAGCATCGACATCATAGGCGAGTGCCTTGAATTGGTTTTCGAGAAAAGGCTCAAGTTCCTCAACCATGATAATTGATGAGCATGATTTGATGAATTTTTCACACATGATGCGTGGTATCGGATGGGTCATCCCAAGTTTTAAGACCTTCACATTGAGGTGAAGTTCCTCTGCCATTTCTTTGACATACGTAAAAGAGACACCGGAGGTGACGATCCCGATATCCTTTGGTTTTCCTATCGTTATGATTTCATTAAATGGTGATTTTTCCGAGATTTTCTCTGCCTCCTCAAGCTTTTTGAGAAGTATCGGGTGTTTTGCCCGTGCGGTCGCAGGAACTGTAACGAGCATGGGATCTTTTTGGAAATATCCTTTTTTCCGTGGTTTCTGCATCTTATTTAACGTAATAGGTCCTCGTGCATGGTTCAATCGCGTTGTCGTTCGTAACAATAGTGGCAAATGAAGCTGCTCTGAAATTCCAAACCCAAGTCGTGTCATCTCTTTTGCTTCTTGTGGTGTGGTCGGCTCCAGCATTGGTGCACTGCCGAACAATGCAAAATATCGGTTATCCTGCTCGTTTTGTGACGAATGACAATACGGATCGTCCGCAGAAACAATGATATGACCTCCACGGCAGCCAACGTACATGTACGTCATGAACGTGTCACTTGCGACATTCAGACCAACATGTTTCATACAGGTCAATGACCGCAGACCGCAGAACGATGCGGCGGCAGCGACTTCCAAGGCAACTTTTTCATTAACTGAATATTGAAAATAAAAACCCGGGTCTTTGTTTTGCTTTAATGCTTCTTTTGCGATCGCAGAAAACGTATCGGCAATCTCTGAAGAAGGAGTACCTGGGTAGGTCGTGGCGACATCTACTCCTGCTTCCAGTGCTCCTCTGGTGATTGCTTCATTTCCTAAGAGCAGTATTTTCTTTCCTGGTTTATCTTGTGTTATTTCAGACATTATTTAACACCACGCTGGTAAAAGATGAATGCGTTTCCCAGAATCTCGTAAAAAAAACGAGCATATAAATTTACCCCTCCTGGGTAAACCTGGTAAACCAAAGTGAGATGAGACTGCACTTGCATACATATCTGCATATTCGTCTACAAACAAGGTTCTTA
>CAZGIV010000126.1:0-7305 GCA_964526175.1 uncultured Thermoplasmatales archaeon
AACAAGTGTTCAATATCATCTAAAGTAACTAATAAAAATAATTAGTGGGGAAGCAGTGACACGGTTTTCTTAGAGCGAAATAAATGATAAAAAGAAAAAAAATGGGAGTCTTATTTGACTCCAAGGACGAATGGTCCGAGAACAAACGCGGATTTCGTTGTTTCTAAAGCAGCGAACTGTACGGTAATGGTGACAGGACCAAGACCAAGGAACATTCCTGTGGTAACCGTTTGGGTATCCTCTGCCAAGATATCGATGGTACCATTTTTTGTTAGGTTAACCATCCCAAGCATACCGCCGGTCACCGTGATCTCCCATGGCACATCATCTGCATCACCAAGTCCACTGTTTGTGATGGTTACCTTGACACCTAAACCACCAGTGATTTCAACATCAAGGTTAGGGAATGGTCCTATTTTTACCACGATTCCATCAACTAAAGCATTTCCATAGTCACCTGTTCTTCCGGATATAATAAACCCACTATCATCGGTTTGCTGGATACAGGTCGGGATTTGCACACCAGATTCTTCGATAACATAACTCCATTCAGTGTCCCCCATTTCATTAAATTGCACGACCCAAATATCAGACTTTGTACCTGCGTAATATTGATAATCTTTGCAGATCCCAAGAACATACTCACCATCACTGGTCTGAGCCATGGTCCATGAGTAATCAGAATGTGTACCTCCATAGGTTTTATTCCACATCTCATTACCTGATGAATCCGTTTTGATTACCCAGACATCAACCATTCCAGCACCATAGGAAACCGTGTTTCCAGCCATAATGTAGCCGCCATCGGAGGTCTGGTAACATCCCTTCACATACGTGTATTCAAAACCTGATCCATCAAATATTTTCTCCCATTGTTTAATACCATTACCGTCGGTTTTCACCATCCATAATGCTCCCTCATCGACTTGGCTTGAATCGGTAAACCCAGTGAGCAGATACCCACCATCATCGGTGCTGCATACTGCGCCGAGTTCATCATCACCACCAGCATCATAGGTCTGATGCCACTCAAGATTTCCATCAGAATCAGTTTCCATTAAAAACCCTTTGAAATCAATAATCTGCCCTGTTATATCATAATAAATTCTAAAACCACAGGCCGCATAACCAGTAGATATCTCTTCGGCACAGTAGATAAAATCGAGCCCTAATTCTTCCACACTGTAGTAATGCTGTACCCAGTCCGTTGTTCCTATGGCATTGGTCTTCCAGAAATAACCCACAGGAACCCACACATACTCTCCTTCCACATATACTTGTATCATACTCCAGCCTGAGAACAAAAATCCCCCGTCGCTGGTTTGAAGTATATGCATGGAAAACACATCATTATCGGTGGTACCCAGTCCGGTTCCATTAAGGTCGTAGTTGACGATATGCCAGTCTTCGTTGCCATCCGCGTCAAGTTTCAAGATCCAGACATAAAAATTATTTGATTCCTCGGTCAATCCACAACAAATGTAACCATCATCGGTTTGTGTAATGTAACGAATATCGTCAAACTCTCCTCGGTCATAGGTCAGATTCCATTCAATTCCTCTGCTTTGTGTTTCAACGTTTTTTTCATTGATGGTTTTGTTCAGGGTTCCTACTGCAGGTAATGCAGTTGCAATCAACAGCATACATACACATATTCCTACGATTTTCTTCTTCATTTTCTTTCTTCCTCCTTTCCTCATTTTTCTTATTTCTCATGATTCTAAGAAGGGAGTGGCAAAAATATCACTGTATAAGGGGGCAAAATAATCAACGTACAGAAACTCTGCCAACTTCCCTTCCCGTTCCATGTTTTTCCTCCTTTCCTCTTTTTTGTTATAAATCAATATCTTTTATTTGACCATGTTCATTGAAAACCGTTATTTTTTCTATTTGATCGCGAGGGATAAACCCATAATCATCAAAAACTCCCTTGTTCTCACTTTTTTTTATGATGCGGCCTGTGTAGATCCCTTTTTTGGTAATATAGATTGCATCATAGATTTGTTTCAATCCGTTTTTGTGTTGTATCGTAGCATTTTCAACGATATTTTTCGTCAATCCTCCTTTTTTCATGGTTTCCGCTTTATGAAATATTGATTCTATTGTTTGATAGCGAAAAATCAAATTATGTAACTATCTATCAGAATTTTTAACAAAACATTAAAATAGCATAAAATATTATTATTTTGTGAAAAAATATGATGCAACTTGACGTAAAAGACAGAAAGATCCTCTATCACCTTCTCCTCGATTCAAGACAATCATTGAAATCCATAGGAAAAAAAGTTGGTATCTCCAAAGAACTCGTCTCCTACCGTATACAACGCTTAATTAAAAATAAAATCATACACAGCTATTTCTTCTACATTAATTTTGAATCACTCGGGTATTCAATCATCACGACCCATTATAAATTCATAAATATCAATGCTATCATGAAAGAAGAAATTCTTAATTATTTTATTCAAAAAAAAATTACATTTTATATTAGCCTTGTCGAAGGAACCAATGACTTAGAAGTTGATTTTCTCCTCGGAAAACCTAGTGAATTCGAAGCACTCATAGATGAAATACGAGAAAAATATCATCAATACCTTGCATATAAATCCTCAAAATTTTGCGTGAGAGCGGAATTTTATAATTATTCCTTTTTGATGGATCCTCCTGTTAAGAAAATTGATACATTAACATGGAGATGGGGATATCCTCGAACGTCTATCGATGATTTGGATTTTAAGATATTAGAGGAACTCTCAAAAGATACAAGAACACCAACAAAAACAATTGCAAAAAATCTCAATATAACCGCAAGTACAGTGAGTTATCGAATAAAAAAATTAGAAAAACAACATATTATAGGACAATATACGGTGAATGTTGATTGGGCAAAAATCGGGTATCGATGGTTCCATCTTCAAATCAGCCTCAGAGATTATAATAAAAAAAATCAAATCGTAAATTATCTACGAACCAATCCATATCTCATTCGAAGATTCAAATTTCTTGATATTGATATGGATCTCCATTTCACCTTACTGCTCCATAACATGGAACATTTACGAAATATCATCGAAGACATATCAACCCAGTTTCCAAACTCAATTAATGATTATGTGTATTATAGTACTTTTAAAGTATACAAATACAATTTTATGATTCCGGAAATACTACAGGTAAAAAATCCGCTGAATAGATCTCAATGAACTTAGGCCATCCACTGTATCTTATCAATATCTTTTATCCTTGTTAGGACAATAAAGGCAATGATAATAATTACTGCAGATAATAAAAATAAATTATCAAATCCTACAAAAACAAGTAATGTACCCGTAGCAGAACCAATAATGATACTCCCAAGATTCACAATAGAGCAAATGATTTCATGTTGAGATGCACTTATTTTTGGATTGATGATGTCCATGACCATCGCCCAATTCGCAGCTATGACACCGTTAACAAAAAATAAGACGATACTAAAACTAAGTATGATAAGATAAAAATTTGAAAAAAATATTGGAATTATTGATGCGATAATAAGAGCAAACAATAATATGTACAACGGTAGTTTTCTTCCATATTTATCTGCTAACAATCCCCCGGTGATAGATCCGGGGATGACCACAATTAACCACAATGCAAATATCAATCCAATGATGGTATTATCTAAATTTAAGACAGTTTTTAGGTATAAAAGAATTAATGTTGTATAAAGAGCAATTTGGAGTACAATTATGAAGAAATATATGGTTGTTAGTTGTGTTGTCCGTTTTTTGAATTCTTGTTTTATTAACGACCACATGCGTAACTGTCCGATTTTTCTTTCATATTTTACGCTGAACGGTATAACGACTAAGAATAAAATAACTATACCTGTTATTATAAAGGAAATGCTGTATCCAAAGGTCGCACCAATAATAATAATGAATAGCGCACCTAAGTATTGACCCACCCAATTTCCTATATTCATTGAGCAGTTAATTTTTCCTCGTTCCTCTTTTTTTGAGATATCAATTGCCCATGCATCTGTAGCGGAATCAAGAAACCCAATTCCGGTATAACCAATTAAGAGAAAGAGAGCAAAAAATATTATTGAAAAAAATTGATCAACGACGGATAGTGTAAAAAAACCAATCGCTCCTAAAATTGTTCCAGCAACTGCAAATTTTTTTCTTCCATATCTGTGATAATAATCAATAATGCCACCCCAGACAAATTTTAATCCCCAAGGGAGATATCCAATACCTGCGATTAAGGTTACCAGGGGGAGAGGTACACCTTTGTTTATTAAATAGATTGGTGTTACTATGAGGATTAATCCTTGGTACAAACCTTCTGAAAAATAAAGAGAACTAAACAATAAATATCGAAATCTTTTATGAGCCGTGAGATCGATCAGTGTTTTTCCTCCTGTCAATTTCAAAGACACTTTTTATTAAATCTTGTGATTTGGGCTATTATTTTACCCATATAAAATTAAAATTCGACAAATAGTAGCTGTTCTTTCCCCAACTTTTACCCATAAGCCTTTCACTCCCCAAATATCACAAATTTGTAACAATGTTCCCCTTTAAAAACATATCCTCATAGGGAAAGCAGTGACACGGTTTTAAAGACTTATGTTTTTCAACTTAAAAAGTACATTAGAAGAGTTTCCAGACCCGTATTTGTATACTCGCGGAATTTCCCGCCAGATCATACGCTTTTGCACCGAGAATACACGGGAAAAAAAAATAACCGGGTTCACCCCAGAACCAACTGTAGGTGTTATTTTCTCCAGTATACACATCTGCTATCAAGACACCATCAAGATAGAACTCCACATGTGAAATCCCCGTATTATTCCCACTAGCATTGTCAAATGCATAGACCTCCACCGTTATTGATCCAATAATAAGAGTCGTTATGAAAATTCGATGAACTCCTTGACTATCTCCAACATACAGGTAACCCTTTTTTGGTTTTATGAAATACAGTATAATATCACCAGAATTAGGATTATCACCGCTCCAACCGAGATGTGCATTTATTGGTACACCCGTAGAATTATGATCTGGATACGGAGACATTGGAACATACGGGGGCTCATTTGCACCCGATAGTTTTATGGAAAAAATACATGAAAAAGTAGTAATCAACATCATACAAACGATTACTATCGTTAATTTACGCATATTTTTTTTATCCTTCACTCCGTTAAATTATAATAGTTCTCCCTTTAAAAACATATCCTTAAAAACTTATAAACAGGAGAAAAAAAAGAAACAGTTTCCATTGTTAAGCTTTTATCCTCGTTTTCCTCTTCGTCCTTCTCTTCGTTCTTTTCGTTCTTTTCTTCATTCTACTTTTTGTTTTTCTCCATAGCAATTACCCGGTAAAAGCCAATACATCGCTTTCATCAGGGGTGTATTTGGAGGCGTTGAGGATCTCACTTCATGCTTTAAAAAATAATCTTGGTCTATTATGAGTTATAAAAGGTTTTTCGAGGAATATATTCTTCAGCCCATTCGCCAATATATAACATAATGAAGTAGATTCTTAGGAATATATTTTTTTGAGTCTTTTGTAAATTTTACGTTTTTACTGAGGGATGTATAATTAAGAATAAAATTATATAGAATAATACGCGGTCTATCGTGGATTATATAATTTAAGAGTTTTTACCTTGTTGACTTTTTCGTTAAAAAACTATACTTCGATACAAACAAATGTTTTTATACAATAAAAAGATAATATTTCCTGGGGAGTCAATCAAACATAGGGTAGAGCTTTACCCCAGATCGTTCTACTTTTTTTATGTTTCTTTCCTCCCAGATTGAACTCCCCTATTTCATTTCATTGTTTTAACATTAGAAAGCATACAGCAACCCTCTTCGCTTTTTGCATAGCATCTTTTGTATTCATGCCGTCTCGAATGTTCTCAAGATAGGCTTTTATAAAAATCGTTTTTACTTCTTTTAATTTCTTTCTATTACCATTTTGGTCTAGAAAGTAAGCAAATTCTCGAAGCCATTCTGGATCTAACTGGTATTGGTTTTCCGTAGAAATCCTCACCCATGTTTATGTTATACTCTATCTGTCCATATATTTTAACATATCGGAGTAATTTTTCAGTATGAAAAAATCACATCTTTCTTACGTAACATTGAGATATTGTAAAATTGATTGGTGAGTCGGGTTCAAAAGAAGTTCTCTCGTATGGGTACGGGAAAACACCAGATGAGATACCCGAACTCACCATTTATAGAAGATATGATTTGATATAAAAATCCTACCCTAAATCATATCCTTATTTTCCAAACCTATATGATTAGTTCACCTATCACTTTTTTTCTAATAATTTTACTTTTTTTTCCAAATAAAGTATTTTTCCTCGTAAGATACAGAGGGCATCATCGACGTATTCTTTCCACTCATCATATTCTTGATCACCGCTCATTGTTTATTCCTCCTCCATCTTTGATATTCTTTTACATCAATCTTCATTGTTATTTATTATCAAGGAATACTTTTCCTTCCATAATATATAAACATTTCATGACAAAATACCAAAAATCTGCTGAGCTGAGTCAAAAATAGCTTTCGTAAGGGACGAAAAGTCAAATGTGATATCCTAACTTACCATTTAAAGGAAGTAGGTTTGATATAAAAGTATTTACTTAAATAATAGATGGAGGGAAAGCATTGACACGGTTTATGTCATGGCTTTTATTTACAGAATTTACAATGTTCAGACCAGTTGCCGTCTTCATCGACATAAAAGAAATTAATACCTCGGTTACATCCACAGCTTGGACAATGCTTAGTCAAGCTCATACATACACCTTGACTTTTCTGTTTTATTAAAATGATCTTGGGTTCAATGAAAGTATCCGTAGGGAAGCATTGTCACGGTTTTAAGACTCAATGGTTTTTTTGTGAAAACAAAATGATAAAAGTGGTTTGTTTCTGTTTTTCTTTAAAAGTAAAGAAAAGAACCTGTTTTTCGTGTTTTGTCGGATTTTCTCAAAAGAGGGTTTCATATGTGTCCTAGGGGATGTGTGCTGGTGATGTGGGGAGATACTATGCGTGAGCTATTTTGTGAGGAAAGAGTTCGGAGGTCTTCTGATCTGTTTTATAGAGTAAAATATATACTCAGTACTTTTCAGATGAAAAAGGTTAAGTGGTACTATTCTATTCGAAGTAGTGTGAGGTTTATTCTATTCGAAGTGGTGTGAGGATCAAGGGGATATAATGTTTAAAGATAGACAAGAAATTTATTTGAATCATCGTTCGTCTATCGAGGAGGATGAGCCGAAACGTACCCTG
>CAZGIV010000127.1:0-7304 GCA_964526175.1 uncultured Thermoplasmatales archaeon
CCACTTTGTTACCCGCCCATTCGGTTAGTTATGCGTCCGTTTGTTGGTTGCGCGTCCTTAAGTGTATCCTGTGAATTCGGTTCTTGGTTTTAACTGTTTTGGTCTGAAAACTCCTCGTCGCTTACCCTTATTCTCCGATGGATATATTTAAAATACGATGATTATTAAAATAAGGTTGAAAAGGCCAAATTCGACTCATTTCAGGAGGACGTCTCGATAATACAAATATATTTATATAAGATAACACTCACAATTACTTAATAATAAGAGGGATAAAATATGAAGAGAAAAATATTATCGTATTGTATTATTGCACTATTCCTCATTGGTAGTTTTGCTACAGTAGGAATAGGAAAACAAGCTGCTTACAACGAAAAAACAATCGCTGTTCAATTTTCAGAACTAAAAGCCTCTCTAGCAACCATCGAATCGAACACCTTTATCCAACTGAGTATTGGAAACGCTGATCAAGCATTGTATACTGCTGGTGAGCCAATACTCCCCATGTATACCACTGTTTTAGAATTCCCTCTAGGGACAATTATCACAAACGTCGAATGCGTTCCTCAAGACATACAAACCATGACGTTACCTTATAAGATACTGCCTGCTCCTGCGCCTATCGCTTTAAACGCTGAAAATCCTGTCGCTGACTACACAGCAAATGAAGCAATCTACACCTCGGCACAGTACTTCCCAGACAGCTGGGTGCAGTACTCCACCGGTGGTGGGCTGAACAGCTATAATCAACATACCACGTTTTTGACTCTACGAACTTTTCCAGTACGATATAGCCCTGCGACAAACACCATACAATATATGAAAAATGCAGAAGTGAAAGTCAGCTATAAAAACCCAGTTCAGCCAATGACCTTTGGGCCAGGGTATCAATTAGTCATCATCGCCCCAAAAACCTTCTCCAGTGGATTACAAAAGCTTGTGGATCATAAAATAGCGTATGGCATCAATACGACGTTGATGACTACTGAAGATATCTACGCTCAGTATACCGGGTATGATAAGCCTGAACAGATAAAAAACTTCATTAAATACGCATTAGACACCTGGAACACCCAGTATGTTCTTCTTGTTGGTGGTATGAAAGGATACCTGTTTGGTAATGGCGGAAGAGATGACGCAAACCAGGGTTCAAAAAATTGGTATGTTCCTGTGCGATACACCAACCTTGATGAAGGTGGCTCAGAACATGACCCTGGGTATATCAGTGATTTGTACTATGCAGATATCTATGACAGCTATGGGAATTTTTCATCGTGGGATTCGAACAATGACCATATCTACGCAAGATGGTATGGTACCCAGAAAGACATAATTGATCTCTACCCTGATCTTTCCGTCGCACGGTTACCCTGTCGAAACACCTACGAATTAAAAACCATGGTAAATAAAATAATTGCGTACGAAAGCACCCCTGCTGATCCTTCTTGGTTTAACAAAATAGTTCTCGTCGGTGGTGATTCCTTTGACGACCGACCACAAGGGAGTAATATGTTAGAAGGAGAGGTCTCTACGTCGTTCGTCTACAATGAGTCCATGGCTACAACATTTACTGATGTAGACCTCTTTGCATCGAACAGAAATATCTCCAATGATTTGACACCAACACCGACGAATCTCATAAGAGAGATATCTGCTGGCTGTGGTTTCCTATACTTTGATGGACATGGAAGTCCTGATTCCTGGAATACACATTGGTTCGATGCATTCACCTGGGGTAAGGGGAAAACTCCGGGTGGATTGGAAATATACCAAATGCCGAAACTCAAAAATGGCAATAAACTTCCTGTCTGCGTTGTAGGTGGTTGTCATAACAGTATGTTCAACGTCTCGTTTTTCTGGACGTTCCAAAACAATAGTCATACCTGGACGTATCGCCTACCCATTCCCCGATGCTGGAGTGAATGGATGGTCGCGAAAAACAACGGAGGAGCGATCGCATGTATGGGAAACACCGGTCTTGGCTATGGATTAGTTGGTTCTATTAATGGAACACCAGCGTGTTATCAGGGCCTTGGTGGGTATGTCGAAAGGACGTTCTTCCAATCCTATAATGAAAGCACCTCGAAAATCCTAGGCGACGCATGGACTGGCGCAATCACCAAGTATTTGCAGGTCTGGCCCGGTATGCAGGATCAAGCGGATTGTAAAACTGTTGAAGAATGGATTGTCCTTGGTGACCCAAGCCTTAAGATAGCTGGATATCCCGCTTCCGCTGCTGAAGGACTCTTTAACTAATCCTACGTCCATTGCAGTTCCTTGAAAAACTAAACCGGGGAACTGCCATCTTATTCTTTAATTATAATTTGTTATTTTATGATTTTCTTTAAATAATGTTGTTAACAAAAACTATGATCTTCTAATAACGATTTACCCCATGGAAGTATGTATTCGTTTTTTCTTTTTTACACGGTTTTAGTAACGTCTACTGTTCTAGAAAATCGATGATTTCCTGGATGTCTGGCAGCTGAGAGATTGGATATATTTTCAGAAAGGAGATGTTTTGTTCTTCGTCAATGATGATATTTGCTCGTTCTGATATCCCGTCATCTTCTCTGAATATACCATATTGTTGGGCGACAGCTCCATGGGGCCAGAAATCGGAGAGAAGTTGCGTATTTTTTATATCGAGGTGTTGTGCCCATGCTTTTTTCGATGGTGTCGAGTCGACGCTGATACCGACAGCTATCGTGTTGATTTTATCAAAATGTTGTTTGTTTTTTTCTAATGATTGCATCTGTTGTGCGCAGACCGATGTCCATGCGAGTGGATGGAACGATAACAGTATTTTTTTTCCTTTGAAATCGGAGAGTTTGAAGGTTTTTTCGTTATGGCTATCTAAGAGAAAATCTGGAGCTTTCCTTCCAATACCTACCGTCTGTTTCTTTGTCATTGTAAAAAACTATCTCCTTTTTTGTGAATCGATATATAGAGTGAAGATACATTAATTTTGCCTTGTAAGTGTCTCTAATAATTAATTAGACTTTATGATAATTATTATGTTTTATGGGATATCGTATTAATGTAGGTTTTCTCATGATACAAACAGATATTCCTGATCATTTTCTGGTTAATGCCCTCTAAAAGACAATGGATATTAATATGCTATGGACCATACTCTTCCAGGAAAAAAAGTTATTGGAACGAAAGCTCTAAGCCCGTGTAGAGATGGCCGAAAAAGAAAACCGCCGCGAAAAGAAAAAATACACAAAGCAAACAGCCAAAAAATCAGAGTACGATCCTTATGGTCGCGGGAAAGAAATCTTACCATTTTTCGTAAAGGTAAAACCACGGTCCCTCATGGGCGATTACATCGCACTCCATGGACTGGTCCCGCAAAACGAACTCCCTGAAAAGCTCCGTCATAAAATACCAGAAAATGAAATCTGGATACGAAAAGACGTCTATGACAACCCACTACGCGGAGAAAGAATCCTGCAGGGACATGAGAAATTTGAACTTGAGTTAATGGAAACAAAAGGATTAACCTACAAACAAGCGCATCGCAGAGCTGAACTGCATGAAAAACTATTCAAAATAATAGAGGAAATACGAACCGAAGAAAAGAAAATCGGCATCCTACCGTATGATTCAGTGGATGTTATAGAAAAACAGGTGATATTTAGAAAAACAAAAAAATGATATAACATCATTCATCAATGTGCATAAGATTTTTATTAAAACAAGACCTTATGATGTCTATGACCGAACCAAATTTTGTTAATCCACCGTGGGTGTATTCACCTTCTGAAGTTGAGAAATGGATTAATGCAACATACCCTGATCATAAGGTAAAAAAATCATCTGTTGAGCGAAGTAAAAAAAAGAATGTTTTGAAAAATATAGAAATCGTCCTGGATTTGGATGTAGAAAAAAAGAAACTAAAACCATCAAATATTCTTAAAAATGCGTTACAAAAAATAACGAATACGCAAATCATCGAGGAACAATTTGAGCTTCTCCCAACAGCAGAGTTGTTTGTTCGTGCGCTTGCTCAGTCAAAATTCCATAACATGGTTAAAATCACCATGGACAATCAAATAGTATACAATCACCCTGAGAAAAAAAATGATCTCCGAGATACCATCCAACTGTTGACTGATGCAGCTCTCAAACAAAAAAATGCGGCCAGTATTCATTTCATTGTGTATCTTGATGAACGAAAAACCTGTATTGCTGAAATAACGATACAAAAGGTACATCCTCAAAAAAAACATTCAGTAAGAATACAATTTATTGGCGAAATCGAAGAAGAACGGTTTCATCGGTTTCTGAATTATTTACGAGACCATCTGTCTGTGGATTTTACAGAAGAAAGATCTACGTAAGAAAATTAAAAGAGTTCAAAATAAACACCTTATTGATATCTGAGCTATGGCGGTTCTTACTATACTCTTTTTATATGAGATTCTAAATCTCCTTTTAGGTGAGCTCATGAAATATGTCATGGTGTATTGGTCACGATATGGGAATGGCAGAAAACTGGTTGATTCTCTAGCCATAACCCTGAAAAAGAACGGTGCAGAAACACAGGTTTTTACTACCGATGAAGCAAATCCCGCTGCGATGCCTACTGCGGATGTATATGTGTTCTCCGCTCCGGCTGAGGCGTTCAATCTCCAGATGAATATGAGGTCATTCATGAAGAGACTTTCTGGGATGGATGGAAAAAAATATGGTATAATAAATACCCATGCCATGAAGAAGAGTCGCCTAAACAAGATGGAGAATTTGCTGTCGAAAAAGAATATGGTAAAGATAGCGGAAGTGGACTTTCAAGTAGGAAAAGATGTGCAAAGCGGAAACGGACTTATAGGGAACTGGAACGTAAAGCTTGATGCGTTCGCACAAAAACTCTAAGATATATCTTTTTATATATCTGTCACTTGAATTAGCTCTATCATTTTATTATCCGTTTATTCTTTATTTAGATTTATTCAACAATAAATTTCGCTGTCTATTTGATAATAGTACTAGTTTTTGTCTCTTTTTGTGATGGGAATAACGTATTGTCTTTGCGGTACACCTTCCACTCAAGTGTGTAATACATCATATTCAAAGCGGCGACGCAGACGATAAGTACGATGTAATTTTGCATATGTAACGAAAAATCATATTCGTTCCATTGCATTGGAATCACTACTCCTCCGCCTAACAAACCAACCATCCAGATCATGGTTGCTATGGTAAATCCGATATTTAGCAGAAATCGTCTCGTATCACCTCTTTGATAATGTGTACTGAGCTGAGCTAGAATCACAATGACTGTTGCAGTAGTAAGAACCCAATAAATACGCATGTAAAACCGATCTTTGGGGAGCTCCGGGTACACCTGCAGAATAAGAAGAAGGGAACAAAGAGGGATGATGAGGTAAAATACTAAAGTTAGCAATGTCTTCAGTGAGAGGTGTCGTTTCCTAGATGACATACTCTATCCCTACCTCCTGTATTCGAAATACGAAACCACCCTCATCAATACCCGCAAGGATAGATGCTGTGAATGCTAATGCACCATCAATAACAAGTATGGGTACGATAATATGAAAGGTGATGTTTTTCACCGATTCTGAATAATTGGAGATATAAAAGGAAAATGAAAACCCATTCTCAGCTGTATAGGAGATATTTCGTGAAGAAAACAATGAGATGATATCAGAGAGTGAAGAGATTGATTTACCTGATGCGAAGTCTAATAGAGTTGAAAGGCTCTGAACCCCTGCTTGGACCGTCGAATTGTCAGAGAGATTCAGAAGAGGCGGAGACCATGGGACATCAATTGTTTCATTTGCCGTGAATTTGATCAGACCAAACATATAGAGTGCGTTGATATCCAACAGTAGCTGAAGTGTTGTATTTTTATACATAAGACTGAACCAATCAAAAAATGAAATTGTATTAAGATTAAGGGGGATAAGTAAATCAAAGGTTGTATTGCTGCCTCGTAAAACCGTCATATCCTGTTTGTTAAATGAGAATAGAGGGGTCATATCATCTTTTACTAAATGGGCGGAGATATCGATATCACTAATGTCATAGATGCCTTGGTTTTTTACAGAGAAGGATGTGCGAAATAAAACTTCTTTTTGCAGTGGGTCTATCGACCAATGAATTTCTTCTTCTGTAGGGATTGTAACAGAAATGCCTTTCGTAGCAATAGTAAAAAGATTCCCGATGGTAAGCGTGGCAACTAGACCAGCCATGATAAGGGCAACGACTCTAAAATAGGCGAGTTGTTGCCGATTCATGATTACTCAGCCTCTCCTTTTATTTTTGACCCTAGATCTGAAAATGTTTCTCTGGTCAGTTCTGCGGTTGTGTCAATTGTCTCAGTCTTTACCCCTCTGTTCCCATCTTCCTTTTTGTATCTGAACAGATTCGACAGTACGATAACAACGAAGAAAAACGTGCATCCTATTTTTTTCCTGTTGAAAGAAGAAAAGTTAGAGTGTTTTGTAGAGTACAGCAAGTATATGGGCCTCCTTACTATTCTATTTATCATTCCGTGTATTAAGAAGTATCGAGACAGGTTTACAAAATGACAAAATAACGAAGAAAAAAAAATCTGTAAAATCCATAACTTTTTTTTAGTATGCGTATCGAGTTTCAAGAATAAAAAAAATAAGAGAAAGAAAATTTTTACTTAATTTTTACCTTGGTTGATTTCAATTCTGGTTTTGGTTCTTGTTTTGGTAGGGATAGTTTCAAGACGCCATCTTCAAACTCTGCTTCGACGGTGTCGGTTTTTATTTTATCAGGAAATTCAACACTGCGATAAAAGCTCATACTGTTGCGTTCTCGTCGAAGCCAATTCTTATTTTTCTCGTCTTCTTCTATTTCGTGTTTTGCAGAAATTTCTATGTGGGTTGGTGAGACGTCGATGTTTATTTTTTCTTTTGGGATACCAGGCATTTCCACTTTCATTTCATATGTGTTTCCGAGATCAGCAACATCCATTATTGGTGTGCGGTCGTCATCGAATATGTTGAACAGACTCCTGTTTGGTCTCCAGAAGAGATCATTGAAATTGGTTCGGAATTGATCAAATAATTGATCCATATCTGTCCAAAGATCAAAGGGTCTTCGGTTGATGATTTCTCCTTGTTTTCCTTCTGTCGGTCGTACGGCTAATTCATCTTTTTTTCCTTTTTTGAGTGCCATGATTTTCGCCTCCAATTTTTTATATTTAAAAAATCGGAATATATACACTTCTATAAAAACATTTCGCTTATTATGGCCTTGGTTCATAATTCGCCTCTTGTGACAGCTAGTCGTATTGTTCTATGGAT
>CAZGIV010000128.1:0-7283 GCA_964526175.1 uncultured Thermoplasmatales archaeon
TGGATTTGAAATAGATGCCAAACAATCCACGATCATTTCCCTGTCGATATCCATAGACATACGCAGGATGGTTACTTGGGAGCGGGATGATGGTGTTGTTGATGGGTGTCCAGGTATCGTTATCCTCTTGGTAATTCACAGGGCCCTGGTAAGTCTCTAGGATGTTTTCTCCAGAGGTCGCGTTGTAGTAGGTGTTCCAGGTCAGCCCGCGATCTACAAGTGTATAGTTCTCAGGTGGATTCGGTGGATCGGTGATATTGATGTATTGACTGCCAGTGTAGCTATCTTGGAGGGTAGCGATGCTGATGGTTGCGTTCGCAGAGACATTGAAGCAGTGACCGGAAGCACAAGCGGTGTTTCCGACATTGTCCATCGCCCAGACCGAATAAGCATACGAGCCGACCAGCCAGGTATCAGAACAATTCAACTGATACTTCTCCTCACCAATGGGGGTCATGGAGTAATTCCATGACATGCCATTCGGGTCACTGATGTTCACCGCTACCAACAACAAACCGCTGCCGTTCTCCATCACGGTCGCATTTATCCTCACAACGCCTCCGAAACCCACGGTCCCCGGTGACTCGGATGCATTGGAGATCAACGGTGCAAGCGTATCAATCAGAACGGTTCGCGTCTCCGTGGTATTAGTAACACCCGTAGGGTATCCCGCGCACCCCATGAAATCATAGGTGTGATCCGGTAGCCCTGTGAAGTTATACGCATACGGGTCGTCTGAGGCGTTAAAAAGCGAGGAGACTTCATCTGCGTCTATCCCGCGTCTGAACATGATGATGTCATCAAGCGTCCCGTGATAAAATAGGTCCGCGGTATCACCAGTCGCGTTTCTCCCCGCACCCAATAAATATGATGCATCTCCATTCGAGGTGACCGGGAAGACTATCGTATCCCTCTTCGTTCCGTTCATGTACACATCCCAACTCGAGCTTCCGTTATAGATAACCGTGAGATGCGCCCAACTGGTGTTGCCGATATTCAGGTCAACGCTATCAGAATATCGTAAGACTCCATCATCAGGAGCGCATATGACGAATGCGGCGTTATCTGCTGTTGTGTTGAGACAGAAGGTGAACCCGGACCCGTTTGCTGCCGATGAGGCTTTCGAAAACACCCCCATGGCCGTGTTCATAGGTGAATATTCCGGGCACACCCAGAAAGACCAGGTCATCGGCTCAGATGCATTAAACAGAAGGGACGTATTCGACGCTATCTCAATAAGATCATCGGTTCCATCAAAGAAGAACCCGTCCCCGAACATTCCGTTCTCCGTTTGATTCGCACCACCCCGACATACGCCATTGTTCTCATACCCACTGATATCAGCAGGGTTATCATCTCTCATGGTATCCATCGGCATCCACAAAACCACGTCACCAGCAAGACTGGTGAACGCGTAATACCGGTCGACATCCAATGATGAGATCAAATGAACAGGGAGGATGTTCGATGATCGAGCACCATAATACAGGGTTTGATCGTCAAAAGCGAATGGGGATACGGTGAAACAAAAACCACCGTAGCTCACATTGTTTCCTGCGTTATCCTCAACCGTGATCGAGTAATAATACTCCCCGACTTGATCCGTATCCGTGAACTCAACGGTATAGTCATAATCGGAGTTATTTAAATCCGCTTCAACCGTCGGCTCCATGGTCACTGTCTGCCAGGAGGAATCCGGGAGTGTGATGTTCAACGTCACCGTGTTAATCCCTGAGAGTGTGTCAATGACATCTGCGAACAAGACAACTGTTTGATCCGGCGCGGCATACACCGGTTCACTGGTGACATCCAGCACAAGGGGTGGATCGTTTTCGATGTAGTACGTCTCTGAGGAGATATCAAATTCATCATTATATTCATCCCTCACCGTAAGTGTCACGTTATATACACCCGGTAATGAAAATTTGTGATCGATGTTCTGCTGATCGTAGATGATGGTGCCGTCATCGAAATCCCATGTCCAATTCGTGATCCGGTAACTACTCTCGTTGAAACGGGATGTGTCGTTGAACCAGAGTGTCTGGTTCGTATTCCCGGAAGCGCCCGTGAAATTTGAAATCAAGTTTTTAATCTCGATATCCTGTGTGTACAGGTACACGTTATCCTGTTCATCGGTCACATTCACGGTAATTGTGTAATTCCCCGTGGTAGTATAGGTCTGAGTGGGATTACTTTCACTGAGATTCTGCCAGCCTCTTGAGAGACCCATGTCCCATTGTATTTGATTCATTTCCGCTCCGTAGAGGTAGCCGTTGAATTGCACTGGTTCTCCAATCAAGGCTTCATAGGGTGCATCAAACCAGGAGCTTGATTTCACTCTTACTTCGAGAGGCTCTGAGTAATCACTGAGGATGTTATGGCTATGCCAGATGTCGCGGGCTTTCACGTAAATCCAGCGTTTTCCAGTGAGGTCCCAGATGTTGCTCTGTGTATGATCATCTCCGGAGTTGCAGGGTGGGCTCCATTTGTTGTAGTTGAATAAGAGGTCGCCAAGGTGGAACCGCCATTTGTATTCCACCTGATCATTGTCTGGGTCTGTCGTTCTTGTGGTGTAGTCGTACTCCTGATGTGCATAGACCTCCGTTGGTCCTTCCGGTTTGTCGGGACGTGCTGGTGGATCATTCGGAGGAGATAATATTTGTATATCCGCGTCTCGATCGTTTTGAAGGACCAAGATGGCAAGGAGATCCTGGATGAGGTCCTGAATGTCTCGTAGACGAGGGTGTCTGTCAAGGAACTCTATGATGTCAAGGTTGAAGTCTGTTTTGATTTCCTCGGCGTTCTCAAGGAACGCGGTTTCGCAATCAATGTCACATTCATCTTCGAAGAAGTCAAAGACGTCATCGATTGTTTCGAATGTCTGGCTGAGAACTCCGTCTCTGCCGAAGAGGTCTAGGTAAGCGTCACCAGTGGAGTTTAAGAGCACGAGGTGGATCCGGTAGGAAGCTGATGGTGCATCTTTGGGGAGTTGTAGTTGTATGTATCCCGTGGTGCCATCGGGGGTGACGATGAATTCTTGTTCCGTTCGGTACCGGTAGATGATGGGGTACCCGGGGTGAAGTGGATGGGACTGATAGGTTGGGATAAGGATCAGTCGGACGGTTGCTTTATCCTCCGGGAGCACGGTTTTTATGGTGAAGGAAACGTTAACCGTATCCGGTATGGTGTTCAGATCATCGCTGTCGGTGTAATGATATTGCTCATTTTCTAGCCAGCAATGTGGGTTCATGGCGAATGCCCGGGTGACGTTCCAGATCATTTCCATGGTCAACTCGATGTCATCTTGGTCGTAGTAATCCATGGTGTCGCCTTTGGTGTGGTTTTCACCATCGTGATGATGGCGGGTCCAGTTGAAGTCTTTCAGAAACATCACGGTTTTACAAGAAGGACGTAATGCGAATGCTTGTTCATCACTCACGGAACCAAATGGTGTCCAAGAAAGCTTGAATTCAGTGTTATCGGTCGTTCTCCCTTCGTAATCAGTGATAGCTGTGATATGTTGTAAAATCGGTTTGATATAAATTCTGTTGGTCGCAATATTCATAATCAGGGGACGGTCTGGTGCTGTTTGAAAAAATCCAAGTTGGTTAAGGTCAATAACGGTTCTGATGCTCTCATTTGATTGGCTCATTTGATAATAATTTGCTCCTTTAAGACCGTGTTCTTCCCCGCCGAAGAGAATGAACTTGGTGTTATATTTTGGTTTAACTCCAGCTGCTTCTAATTGTTTCATGTAGTCTGCAAGGGCAAGAACCATGCCAACACCTATCGCGGAGTCCGCTGTCCCAGAAGTCCAAACTGAGTCATAGAGACAGTCTATGATCACCGTCTTGCTTGAGTCGCTACCGTTAATCTGCCCGATGACGTTATAGCTCTCTACATTGTCGTTCCATGATTGGTTGAGTGTGATGTCCATTCTGTAGTTCTCTTTGCTTTGGTTAATCTGATGACCAAGAGTTCCATTGATGTAAATGATGGGTACCGCTGTGTCTCTGTTTGGTGCGGTGTTGAAACTGTCATTATGAAAGTCATAGAGGATCAGTGCTTTGCAGCGTGGTAAACAACGCATTATTTTTGTTTTAATTTTTTGTCTCGTTGATTTTATCAAGTGAATCCATATCTGGAGATGGTTGATTTCAAAATCATCGTAACCAAATTTTGAGAAAATTGCGTTAAGTATTGGTTCTGCTATGTCATCAAGAAAGGGACTGGCTGACATATTGGGGTTGAAATTTGGGTTTTCATTAATGAAGACATAATCATTAGTACAGTTGAAGAGGGTTTCATTATACCAGGGAAGCTCGGTAGCGTTCTCAGGGTGTTCAAGGATGTCTTCAAAGATGAAGTTGTAGTATACTTCGAAGAGGCTGGTGAGGTATTCATCGAATGTGTTTTCTTTATTGAGTGTTATGTTTTCGGTGAGGTTTCCGAAGAATCCTTGAGTGAGAGTGTCGTTAAAGAAATCGTAGATAAATGACCAATTTATTGGTGGGTTGGGGCCGATTTGCAGATTCGTGTAGGTGAAATTCTTTGTGAGTTGGTTTTTATCGAAATTTCTACAGAGGATAGGGAAGCTGGCTTTTCCCCATTCGGGGCTGATGTAGAAGTCAGTGATGTTTTTGGTTTCGTTGGACGTGATATTATGGAATGTGAGTTTTCTCCAGAGTATTTCAAGTGAGTCGTTGAAGTGATTATCCTGGATATCTTTGATTTGTTGATGATATGACTTTATGGGATTATTATCAAAATTAGGTGCGTAGAGATCGAATTCGTCCATTATCTGAGCTATATATTCAGCCGCATCACGTTCACCTTGTGATCCGAAATCGCGTCCCTTCGCAAGCTCACCATGTGCGATATCATAGGATTGATTTATCCGCCATGAGAGATTTTGTGTGACGTCGTATATCAATTGATAGTCAAAGGTGATATCTTCTAGATCGGGGGTTGCTTGAACATCATCATTGTTTATGATGATTCCTATCGAGGTGATGACCAGCATACTTATGACAGATATAACACTTATTTTTTTCACAATCATTCCATTCATTTCTCCCGTTGTCAAAGGAATGCAGTGTCATTATTTAATGCTTTTTATTTTATAATTTTCTATTGATGGAAATAATTCTGGGATGAAACATTCGCTCCTGTGTAAAACTATTGCTACAAGGAAAGTTATTTAAGGAACATCGTATATAATTTGGTTAGGGGACGGTTCGAATTATGGTAAAAAAATCAGGCATACCATTGATATTGATACTTATGTTGTTTCTCGTAGCGTTAGTACCTGGTTATGTGTCAATTCCTGTGGATACGACTTCCGATGAACTACACCAGCAGATGTCATCTAAGGAGATTTTTTTTCTTTGGAAAGCGTATCCCTATGAACATAAGATATTGGTTGCCAAGGAATATATTTCCTTTACACAAACACATGCTGACGAGGGTGGGCAACCTTCTGATTTTTCATCTTTGATTCCATTCGTACCTTTGAAGAGTGAACCGATGAACTCCTCCTGGCCGATGAAATCCTATAATGCGCAGCGTATCGGCCGAACCCCCTACAGCACTGCAAATAATCCTGGTCTTGAGAAATGGCGATTCCAAACTAATATAGGCGGTGTTGATTCCGGGGGGGCAGTCACTGATGATAATACTATTATTTTTGGAAGTAAAGACTATTATGTATATGCATTGAATCCTAACGGTACATTGAATTGGAAATACAAAACCGGTGGTCAAATATTTTCAGATCCGGCGATTGCTGCGGATGGCACCATCTATATCACCTCTTGTGACCATAGATTATATGCCTTGAATCCCAGTGGAACACTGAAATGGAAGTTCAACACTGGTGAGATTGTCTCAGCATCGCCAGTCATTGCTGATGATGGAACCATCTACATCGGGCATTCACAGGGTAGAGTCTTCGCAATCAGCCCGAATGGAACAGAACTCTGGCATTATGATCTCACTAATGATATATACGGCTCTGCCGCACTAGGATTGGATGGTTCAATTTATATTGGAAGCTGGGATAACCGTCTCTACGCTCTGAACCCGAATGGGACATTACAATGGTATTTCCCGACGGGAAACCATGTAAAGGGAATCCCCTCGGTAGCACCTGATGGTACGATCTACTTCGGCTCCTGGGATGGGTACCTCTACGCTCTCTACGCGAATGGGACGATGCACTGGCGCTGCAAGGTCGGCTCCGGAACTGAAACCACGCCAGCATTAGCCGAAGATGGAACAATTTATGTCGGTGGAGATGCATTGTATGCAGTGAATCCAAATGGGACGATACGCTGGACATTTAATCTTGGAACAAACCGATATATTTTCCAGTCTTGCCCTGCGATTGTCGCAGAAGGCACTATCTACGTAGGTGTTAATGTTGGGAATGGAGCCGCTGGTGAGATCCTTGCGGTGAACCCCAATGGGACGGAACGCTGGCGGAAAATCATATCGGATGAAAAGGTGGATTCCTCCCCGGCGATCGCCGCGGATGGAACCGTCTACATCGGATCAACAGGCATTTGGTTTGGTAATGGCATGCATGCATTTGGAGCTGTTGGGTCGAACGAACCGCCGGATTCCCCGACCATTTCAGGAGCTTCTGAGGGAAAAGCGGGTAAAGAATATGATTATATGTTCTCGATTAGTGATCCGGATAATAATCCGGTTCAGGTTTTTGTTGACTGGGGTGACGGAACAAGTGGGTGGTCGTATGAGAGCACACCCGGCTATTCTATTAAGATGTCTCATACTTGGGAGAATCAAGGAACGTATATTATCAGAGCGAAAGCACGAGATTCAATTGGTGCGGAGAGCAATTGGACGACCATAGAGGTTACCATGCCGTTTTCTTATGAACCACATTTCCCGTTCATCCAGTGGTTGTTGACACGGTTCCCGAATACATTCCCATTACTTCGATATCTGATTGGATTCGTTTAATAATCGGCTTCATTTCTATTCAGTATCCTGTATTTTAAGTTAAAAAGTAGAAAGTGTCAGGTGTGAAATTCCTGACAACCATTTTTTTAACACGATTGTTCTGTCTTATGTTTTGTTGAACTGCCACCAGGCTTCAAGGTCCACATCATCGTTTGTTCTCAGGATGTTCCCTTCCGGGTCTCTGAATGCTGTGTAGACACGATAGGTGCCTGTGCCGTGTGTTAGTTCTGATGCTCTGATTTGTCCGTTGAAGATGGTGTCGAGTGCGAGTTGATTACCACTGGTAACGGTCCGCGGTG